>NZ_JAESLA010000041.1:0-60385 GCF_017892405.1 Staphylococcus sp. GDY8P85P
AGCTGAAAATAATCAAAAAATTTATAAAAAAGACAATTTCTATATTATTTCAATAGAAATTGTCTTTTTTCACTTATCCAAGAACATTATGTCCCGGACTCATACGCATAAGCTTTAGCTTAGGTGATCCTTTGGGTGATTTTTTACAATTCGTTGTCCGCTCCCAGCTTGCTTTGCTTGTGGAATTTCTTAATGAAATTCTCTCTGCTGGGGCCCCACCCGCAAGGATGACTAGAACTGAGAAAAGCTTGATTTAAGCGCCTTTTCAGTTCAGTCAGCTACTGCGAATTTCAAAATAGTATCATCATATCATTTATAATTTCATTTTTTACGCATAAGCTTTAGCTTAGGTGATCCTTTGGGTGATTTGTTATAAAAGTTAGTGCATGCAATTAGATATAACTCAATTACTAGAAAACTTTATACACTAAATATTTTAAGGTAATATAAAATTATTCAACGTTAGAGAGGAAATGTCTATGATAGGTAAACACTATGTGGTAACTGGTGGTACAAGTGGCTTAGGTCTCGAAATCACTAAACAGCTTATTCAAAAGGGCGCGCATGTTACATTACTTGCTAGAAGCAAACAAAAATATAAACACATTGACTTCTCACCATATGAACATAATGTCCAAATGATTCCGTGTGATATGCAAGACAAACATGCAATTAGCCAATTACCTCAATATATTGATACGCAAATAGATGGCATTATTTATAGTTCTGGATTAGGGTACTTTAAATCAATCAATCAACACACCCCTGATGAAATGACAGAAACGTATGAAGTTAATATTATCGGGTTTAATTTATTATTACATGCTTTAATGAACCAATTGTCTCCACACGCGAGTATTGTTGGAATCTCTAGTCAAGCTGCTTTTGTCACACAAGCTAATGCCGCGCATTACGGTGCGTCTAAAGCGGCATTGAATGCGGTATTAAATGCACTACGATTGGAACACCCATCTTTTCATGTAATGTCTGTGAATACTGGTCCGATTAGAACAGCATTTCATGAAAAGGCAAACCCAAGTCTCACTTATGCACACAAGTATGACGCAATGATGTTAGATCCAACTTTATTAGCTAATGATGTTATTAAAGGGATAATTGAACGTAAATGTGAAATCAATCAACCTAAATGGATGCACACCACTTTAAAATTTTATCAATTATTCCCTAGGTTGCTTGAATCACTTTTTCCATTTTTATTCAAAAACAAACAATAGATCGGAGTGATTGTATGTTATGTTGTGTGAACCATAACGTTAAACAATGTATTGAGAATATGAATGCACTACCACCACATTCCATTTTTACAATTGCAGATTTAATTGGGGAGAATAATTATGACTTATTAAATGCTGACGAACAATCATTCATAGATTTCAAATTTCATGAATTAATTTTGAGAGGTGAAATCATGAATGTGACTATCAAAGACGAAAATCACAATGGTCATTACACTTACTATAAGCAGTATTAAAGTTAGAATTAAGTTGTAATAAAAAGGCGGGAGTGGGTCAAAATTCTTTTATGAATTCTTAGTCCCATCCCGCACCGAGGTTTTGCAAAATAGTATTTTTACATCATTTATGTCTCAAACGCTTCTGTATTATAACTACATTATTTTAAATGTTGTGTGTATTCTAAATTTTTCACTCTGTCTCGAGCTGCTTTTACTTGATCAAGGCTTACATGTTTATTGTAATTATTAACATTTTCTTCTAATTGTTGTGGTGAGCTAGCGCCAACGATGATTGCACCAAGTGCATCGTGAGATTTTAAATATTCAAAAGATAAAGCACTAAGATTACTTTCTATTTCTTTAACTGAAGCAATCGTTTCGCCTAAATCATGATGTGTATAATCAAATATGCCCTCACTAAATTTATGATCTAGGGCATCAATACTATTAGAAGTTAATAACCCTTTAAACACAGGGCCGCGTGCTAATACTTTAACACCATTGGCATGTATGTCATTTAATAATTGTTCTGGTCGATTATCAATTAAATTGAATTGAGACATAATTGTCTCGATTTCACTATGTTTTAAATAATAATCGATAACATTAGGGCGGATTGAAGAAATACCATAGGCTTTAATAATACCATCTTGTTTTAACTCATTAAATGCACTGATCGTTTCATCTAATGGATCATCTATTGTTCCACCATGTAATTGATATAAATCGATATGGTCCAATCCTAATCGTTGTAAAGAACCTTTAACACTTTCCTTAATATATTGTTTAGATGGATCCCATGTAGTCCCGCCATCTTCAGTAGGACGATTTCCTACCTTCGTTCCAATTATAATATCATCCCTATTTTGATATTTTTTTAAAGCTTTGCCTACAATTTCTTCGTTAACGCCTCTGTCATAAATATCTGCAGTATCAAAATACGTAATACCACTTTCAATCGCTTTTTCAATGATAGGTTCAGCCTTGGCAAAATCTGTGCCTAAACTCATACATCCTAATCCTAATTCTGAAATTTCGATGCCACTCTTTAAAATATTCTTTTGCATGTCCAATCTCCTTTCGATACACTTTAAGTAACGCATTCATCTTACCAATTTATATACTGAATTAAAAGGGACGTGAATTTTTTGGAATTTAATGAGAAAACTTTCGATAGAACTGTTATTTACAATGGTAAAATTATTGATTTAGAAATACATGATGTAGAATTGCCTGATGGGAATACATCTAGAAGAGAATTAGTTTATCATAACGGTGCGGTAGCAGTTTGTGCAATAACACCAAATGATGAGGTATTACTTGTTAAACAATTTCGTAAACCAGTTGAAAAAGCATTATTAGAAATTCCAGCTGGAAAATTAGAACAAGATGAAATACGTGAAGAAGCTGCTAAACGCGAATTAGAAGAAGAAACAGGTTATGTTGCAAATAACTTAGAATTTGTTACTGACATGTATGGTTGCCCTGGGTTCACCAATGAGAAACTTACGATTTATTTCAGCAGTAACCTAAGTGAAGGTCAACTTAATTTAGATGAAGATGAGTTTGTAGAATTGCATAAAGTGCCTATTTCAGAAATAAAAGCATTACTTGATAATCATGAAATCGAGGATGCTAAAACAATCATTGGGTTGCAGTATATATTATTAAATTATAATCATTCTAATTAAGTGCTGTAAATAGCTTGCATTTAATTGAAAATATTGGTAATTTAGTAATTGAAATATTTTCAATTTAAAATGATTATAATTATTAATAGAGGAGTGTCGCTCCCATGGAAGAACGATTAAATCGCGTAAAACAACAATTACAACAGTCTTCATATAAATTAACACCACAAAGAGAAGCTACTGTCCGTGTTCTAATTGAAAATGAAAAAGACCATCTTAGTGCTGAAGATGTATATTTGAAAGTAAAAGACAAAGCACCTGAAATAGGTTTAGCTACTGTCTATAGAACTTTAGAACTTCTCGCCGAAATAAAAGTTGTCGATAAAATTAATTTTGGTGATGGTGTTGCTCGTTTCGATTTAAGAAAAGAGGGCGCTAAACATTTCCATCACCATTTAGTGTGCATGGAATGTGGAAAAGTAGATGAAATCCATGAAGATTTACTACCACAAGTTGAAGAAAGAGTCGAAACAGAATATAACTTCAAAATTTTAGATCACAGATTAACGTTTCACGGTGTTTGTGCTGAATGCCAAGCAAAAGGAAAATAAACAAATAATAGGCTAGGACAATTTCAAATGATTGTCTTAGTCTTTCTTAATATCACATCATAGTTTAATGTGAGTCTATTCAAATAGAGGTGTTGTAATGGAAACAATTATTGAAGAATATTTAAAATTTATACAAATCGAAAAAGGTTTAAGCGAGAATACGATAGGTGCCTATCGCAGAGACTTAAAAAAATATCAAATATATATGCAAGAAAACAAAATTGCGCATATTGATTTTATTGATAGACAAACGATCCAAGAATGTCTAGGTCATTTAATAGATCAGGGCGCTTCTGCAAAATCTATTGCGCGATTTATTTCAACGATTCGCAGTTTCCATCAATTTGCGCTACGTGAGAAATATGCAGCGAAAGATCCTACAGTTCTTATTGAAACGCCTAAGTATGAGAAGAAACTTCCAGATGTATTAGATGTTGAAGAAGTGATTCAGTTACTTGAAACACCAGATTTGAATAAAAATAATGGATACCGTGACCGTACAATTCTCGAATTATTATATGCGACTGGTATGCGTGTGACTGAATTAATACAAATCGAGATAGACGATGTGAATTTAATTATGGGGTTTGTAAAAGTGTTTGGTAAAGGGAACAAGGAACGCATTATCCCATTAGGGGATACTGTAATCGAATATTTAGACACATATATCAATTCTGTTAGACCTCAATTACTTAAAAAAACCGTCACAAACGTGCTTTTTTTAAATATGCATGGACGACCATTGACACGTCAGGGTATTTGGAAACTAATTAAACAGTATGGTTTAAAGGCAAATATCAATAAAACATTGACACCTCATACGTTAAGACACTCATTTGCAACACACCTATTGGAGAATGGTGCAGATTTACGTGCAGTTCAAGAAATGTTAGGTCATTCCGATATTTCGACTACACAATTATATACACATGTTTCTAAAACTCAGATTAGACAGATGTATAATCAATTCCACCCAAGAGCTTAAAAGAATTAAGTATTTATAGTAATGATTAATTATAGATAGATGACTACTTAGAAGGAGATTGGTTTATATCAAGGAATGAGGGGTGGGGAGGAGACAGAATATTTCTTGAATTCGATGTATCCCCAGCAAAAAGAATGTCTTAGTGATATTCTTTTTGCTGGGGCTCTTCCTTAAAAGACTGCTAGAGCTAAAAGCAACTTGACTTAACTGTCTTCTTCGTTAAGTCAACTATTGGAAAAATTCCAAATAGTATTACTATATTTTTTGTCTCAGTCTCTAATAGATTACGCTTTATTTCTACAGTAAAGCGAGTTATTTAGTGGCAGTTTGAATTTTAACTAATCATCCATCCAACTCCTCATCCGCTTTTTATACATCAATGCTTGTTGTCTGGCATTGATCACATCGCTTCTATCTCTCAGTTTGTGGTAATTAACAATATAATTATCTTCAGTAGAAAGAAATGTAAATGAATAATCTGGATACCTATCAATTATTTGTTTTTCAAAGTTTGAATTGATAGGTAAATATACCGGTTTGAATGGTTTCAAGTCATCTATAGCTTTAATCTCATTCACAATTAATGTTTGAAATGCATGTTCACTAAGATTTAGCACAGTTTTATCATATGCGTCATTAAAGGTATTTAATGACTTTTCAAAAGTTATCCGCGCACCTTTGGTATTTCCTCTTCTATAATGATACATGGCAGTAGAAAATAAAATTAGGCTTACAATGCCATCCTTTTTAGAAAACCGACTATTTGCTTTCCAAGCATCCTCTAAAATATCATGACATAAGAAATAATGCTGATGTTTATGAAAGTAATAATAAAAATCGATTAAGGCTTTTTCCAATCCGACTCATCCTTAATTTAATGTTTGTAGTATTCATGCTATAATACTTTAGTAAATTATGCACGATTTAGATTCAGTATAAGGACGATTAACATGTATGAAGTAAAATTAGATGCCTTCAATGGCCCGTTAGATTTATTACTACACCTAATTCAAAAATATGAAATTGATATTTATGATATACCTATGAAATCATTAACAGAACAATATATGCAATATGTTCACGCTATGAAACAATTAGAAATCAATATAGCGAGTGAATATTTAGTTATGGCATCAGAGTTATTAATGATCAAAAGCAAATTATTGCTACCGCAACATGATGTTGATGAACATTTAGAAGAAGATCCACGAGAAGATTTAGTAGGTCGACTTATTGAATATCAAAATTATAAAGAATATACAGAATTATTAGCCGAAAAGAAAGAAGAACGCGAGCACTATTTCACTAAGCACCCAACTGATTTATCCCATCTTGAAAAAGACGTCACATGGGATCAAAGTCAAACATTAGATTTAACTGATTTAATTGTTGCTTATCAACGTGTTAAAAATAGACTAGCACTTAATACACCTAAGACTGTTGACATCGTTAAAGAAAGCTTTACGATTCAACAAGCAACTGAAAAAGTAACGACACAATTAAAACATCATACATCGTTTAACTTCTTTAGTTTGTTTACTTTTAGTGAACCATTAGAACAAGTGGTTACTCACTTCTTAGCAATATTAGAAATGTCTAAATCTGGACAAATCAATATTGAACAAGTTAAAAATTTTGATGATATACGTATCGTTAGAGGAGTGAATTTTAATCTTGGATAAACATGGAATCATAGAGGCATTGCTATATACAGCTGGAGATGAAGGTCTTGAAGAAAAGCAAATTTTAGAGATTCTAGATATTAATCAAGCAAAATTAGCTGAATTAGTGTCATCGTATACTTCAATTGGTTTAATGATTCAAAAATTTGGTTCAACTTATATCTTAACTTCAAAGAAAGAAGCATCACCTTATATTGAACAACTCATTGAACAAAAATCAAATATGAAGTTATCACAGGCAGCAATGGAAACATTGTCGATTATTGCATATAATCAACCATTAACTCGGAGTGATATCGAATTAATTAGAGGCATTAATTCCGATGGTGCAGTTAGAACTTTAATTGCCCGTGGTTTAATTGAAGCAAAAGATGTGGAAAATTCACGTAGTCATGCTTTACAAACAACAGATTTATTTTTAAATGTATTCGGAATAGAAAAAATTGAAGATTTACCAACGACTGAAGAAGATGAAGAAGAGATGGAAGATTTCTTTAGTAATTTAGTAAATCAAAAAGGAGATACGAAATGAGCAAAGAATTAGAAAGGCTTCAAAAACGCATTGCTAATAGTGGGTATACATCACGCAGAAAAGCTGAAACTTTAATTTCAGAAGGAAAGGTAAAAGTCAACGGTGAAACTGTGACTGAATTAGGTACTAAAGTTAAAAGTTCTGATACTGTTGAAGTAGAAGGAATTAAAATAGAACAAGAAGACAAAATGTATATATTATTCTACAAACCAACGCAAGTGATTACAAGTGTGTCTGATGATAGAGGACGTACAGTAGTCACAGACTATTTTAAAGATTTAGAGACTAGAATTTATCCAGTTGGCAGATTAGATTATGATACTTCAGGTCTATTACTACTAACAAATGATGGTGAATTTACTAATTTAATGACACACCCTAGATACCACATTCAGAAAAAGTATGTTGCTAAATTAAAAGGATATCTCATGCGAGAAGAAGTCAAAGCTTTAGAAAAAGGGATTGAACTAGAAGATGGGTTTACACAACCAGCACAAGTGAAAGTAAAAAAACAGGATAAAGATAAAAACACTACACTTGTAGAAATTACTATAAGCGAAGGTAGAAATCGTCAAGTTCGTCGTATGTTTGAACACTTTGGTCACCAAGTTGATAAATTAACAAGAATTGAGTTCGGCAACTTAAATCTTAAAGGTTTAAATGCAGGTGAGGGTAGAGTCATCACACCCCATGAAGTTAAAGTATTAAGACACATGGCAGAAAATGGAAAATAAATAATATTTTACAATAGTAAGAGAATTTAATTTAACTTAATTTCTCTTGCTATTTTTTTCACAAAGTTAACTTTAAAGTAAAGCTTTCAATCATGCTATATGCTATAATATTGAGTGTATTGAGCATGTGTAGGAGGTATAAACAAAATGACAAACGAAATTTTAATTGTAGACGATGAGGATAGAATTAGAAGGTTACTTAAACTCTACCTAGAGAGAGAATCGTTTACGATTCATGAAGCAAGTGATGGTAAAGAAGCCTATGATCTTGCAATGGAGAATGACTATGCGTGCATACTTTTAGACTTGATGCTACCAGATATGGATGGAATTGAAGTGGCATCTAAATTACGTGAACATAAAGACACACCTATTATTATGCTTACTGCTAAAGGTGAAGAAACAAATAGGGTTGAGGGGTTTGAATCAGGCGCTGATGATTATATCGTTAAACCATTCTCTCCAAGAGAAGTTGTATTAAGAGTTAAAGCATTATTGCGTAGAACGCAATCTTCTAAACCTGAACAAAGTGAACCTCACGCAAGAGATGTTATAGAATTTAATCATTTAATCATTGATAATGATGCTCATCGCGTTTTAGCTGATAATCAACAAGTGAATTTAACGCCTAAAGAATATGAGTTACTTATTTATTTAGCTAAGACACCTAATAAAGTTTTTGATCGTGAACAACTATTAAAAGAAGTATGGCATTATGAGTTTTACGGAGATTTAAGAACGGTAGACACTCATGTAAAACGCCTTCGTGAGAAACTTAATCGTGTATCTGAAGATGCTGCACATATGATTCAAACTGTATGGGGTGTTGGTTACAAATTCGAGGTAAAGTCTAATGACGAACCGACTAAATAGTGTGGTAATAAAACTGTGGTTAACTATACTTTTCATAGTAACGACAGTTTTAATTTTATTAAGTGCAGCTTTAATTACATTTATACAGTATTATTACACCCAACAAACTGAAAATGCTATAAGGGAAGACGCGTCTAGAATTAGTCACTTAGTTGAACAAGCAGAAAATAAGACGTTAGCCATTCAACATAGCCAACAATTAATTGATGGCTCAGGTGGCGTGATTATTATGGCAAATAAATCTTCAAGTCTTAATCAATCCAATAGTGAAACTAAAAATAAAATGCTTGAAGCAATACACAATAACGCCCAATTCCAACAAGTCTTTTCAAAGGGTAAATCTACTACCCAAAATATTACCATTAGTAATAATGGTAATTCGCACTCTTATATTCTATTGGGCTATCCAATGAAAGCACAAGACAATGCAAACTCAAAGTATAGTGCTGTATTTATATATCAAGATTTGAAATCTATTGAAGATACGAATAATGCAATTACAATTATCATTCTAATTACTGCAATTATCTTTATTGCCATTTCAACTGTATTTGCTTTCTTTTTATCAAACAGAATTACAAAGCCTTTGAGACAACTTAGAACGCAAGCGTTAAATATATCTAAAGGGAACTATTCTAAACAGACAAGCGTCTCAACTAAAGATGAAATAGGTGAATTATCACATACTTTCAATCATATGAGTTCTGAAATACAAGAGAATATTGAAGCACTTTCAACTCAAAAAAATATTAGAGATAGTCTAATCAATTCTATGATAGAAGGTGTACTAGGCCTAAATGACAAAAGAGAAGTTATCCTTTCAAATAAAATGGCTGATGATATTACTAAATCACTTAGTGCACCTGTATATAAAGACATTGAAAAGCAAATCGAAAAAACATTTGTTTCAAAGAATACAGAATTCCAAGAATACGAAATTAATAACAAATATTATGTCATTATCATGAGTTATATCGAGCGAATCCAACAAGATGGCCGTAGTGGTCTAGTAGTCATTATTAGAGATATGACCAATGAACATAATCTTGATCAAATGAAAAAAGACTTCATTGCTAACGTTTCACATGAATTGAGAACTCCTATTTCTTTATTACAAGGGTATACAGAGTCCATTGTAGATGGCATTGTAACAGAGCCCGATGAAATTCGAGACTCTTTATCTATCGTGCTTGATGAAACAAAACGTTTAAATCGTCTAGTCAATGAATTATTGAATGTAGCGCGTATGGATGCAGAAGGTTTAACTGTTAATAAAGAGAAACAACCCATTAAACCTTTATTAAATAAAATGCAAATGAAGTATAAACAACAGGCACAAGATTTAGAGTTAGACATGTCACTTGCGCCAGAAATGACTGATGAATTGTGGGATTATGATGCCGACCGTATTGATCAAGTACTAACAAATCTGATTGATAATGCCACACGTTATACTCAACCGGGTGATTCAATTACAATCACTTCATCATCTGATGACACATATCAGACATTGTACATTAGCGATACCGGAAGTGGTATATCTCCGGAACATCTTGAACTTGTTTTTGATAGATTTTATAAAGTCGAAGCATCAAGAACGAGAGGGAAACAAGGTACTGGTTTAGGATTATTTATTTGCAAAATGATTATCGAAGAACATGGTGGTTCTATTCAAGTAGAAAGCGAAGTAAACAAAGGTACAACATTTATCATTAAATTACCTAAACCTAAGTGCTAATATGATTACAATCATACGCACTTATCTATCAAGCGCTTTAATTTAAGTTACAGTAGAAACTCGTACATCACGACGTTTGACTTAACGTACTAGCTTTTATTCTAAAAATGAAATTACTAGACCAAGAGTGGGTCAGAATTCATGTTGAATCTGATTTCACTCTTTTTTTATCTAATCAGTTTAAGCACCATGATTGCGCAATGCGCTCACATAAGGTAATATAAAAATTAAATTAATATATAGTTATAATTCATCTTCGGGGTAGGGTGTAAGTCCCAACCGGCAGTAATTCAAGCCTGCGACCCGCTTCTTATGAAGTGGCTGATTCAGTGAAAATCTGAAGCCGACAGTATAGTCTGGATGGGAGAAGATGGAGATTTTTTGTTGTGCAAAATTATCTCCTATTCTAAGTAAGATGAATGGAAGGAGATAATTCAATATGCAACAAAACAAACGTCTTATCACGATAAGTATGTTAAGTGCGATAGCGTTCATTTTAACATTTATTAAATTTCCGCTACCATTTTTACCCCCATACTTAACATTAGACTTTAGTGATGTGCCAACATTATTAGCAACATTCCTTTTGGGTCCCGTTGCTGGTATTATTGTAGCACTTATAAAAAATATACTTAACTTTTTATTTAACATGGGCGATCCAGTGGGCCCAGTTGCTAACTTTTTAGCAGGTGTGAGTTTCTTATTATCCGCTTACTATGTTACAAAACGTCAAAGACAACATACACATACGCCACGTTCTTTAGTTATAGGACTCGCAATTGGTACTATAGTTATGACTATTGTGTTAAGTGTATTAAACTACTTTGTGTTACTTCCTTTATATGGGATGATTTTTAATTTAGGAGATGTATTTAATAATTTAAAAATCGTCATTTTATCTGGTGTTATACCTTTTAATATTATTAAAGGTGTTGTGATTTCAATTATATTTGTACTATTATACAATCGATTAAAACGCGTTTTATCATAAAAAAATCTCCTATTGCTGAATGAAGTACGCAGCAATAGGAGATTTAATATTTATTTGATTGTGCCATAAACTATTCAAATTTAAGGGCATCACCATCAAATGGTTCTTCTTCAATTTTAATTGAATCAGTTGGACAACCTTCAAGAGCATCTTCCATATCTTCATATAATTCTTCTGGTACTTCTGCAGTACCTTGATTATCATCAAGGATTACGAAAGCAATACCTTCGTCGTCATAATCGTAAATGTCTGGCGCCGCAGCACCACATGCGCCACAAGCAATACATGTATCCATATCAACGATTGTATACTTTGCCAAATTCTTCGCCTCCTTTGATAAAAATGCTACACTAGTATAACAAATGTTAACTAACACTTCGATTAATTTATTTACTATTTTATTAGTTACATAAAGTGAGGAATCATTAATGCATTCTATTATTACCTATGCATCAAATCATTCATTCGAATATAAAACCAATAAAAGTATCTATAATATTTTAATTGGGAAAAAATCACATCAAACTTTTTTTGATGCATGTTCCCAACAACTTTTATCATTATATCACAGTTTACCTAAATTAAAATATCCGTCTTTTGAGCGATTTTTGAATAGTAATGATGACCAGAATATCAACATTACCATTCATCCAAGGTTTACATACGATAGTATCATTCAAACATTTAGTTGTATTCAATTACTTATACAAACGATGACGCATTACAAAAATAATCATTTAGACTTTATACCTATTACGCAACAAGTCACAGTTCAAAATAAAGTAAAGCAATTATATTCAACTATCATCGAGAGTGACTTAATTGATGATTTAGAAAATGAAATTGAGCAGCTTTTTCATATCATTCATGAAACGTGCAATGGCAACTGTTTGATTCATTATTATTTACAAGGGTATGAAGAACCAATGTATACGCGTCAACAAGTTTCTCTTATTGAAGACATACCAGTAACCGATTTATTTGTCCATGAATTGAATAATTTAGTTCAAATGATGTTTGCACTAGAGCATAAAGAACAATTTCCGATATTATCTCAAACCATTATTTTACCTACATTACTAAATAAAACTACAATTACATATCATCAATTACTCAAAGGACTTTCAATGAATGAAGCTGCAGTGACTCAAAATGTTAAAATCAATACGATTGAAGACCATGTGCTTGAATTATTTATTAAAGGTTATTTTACATCGTATCAACAATATGTAAGTACGACAGATTATAGTTCGTTCATAGAATTCTATCATCAGAATAGAGGATATCGATTAAAAATATATAAAGAACAATTCAATCAATTATCTTATTTTCAAATCAAATTACTAATTATCGGAATTGAAAGAGGTGAGTTAAGTGCTTGAAGATAAATTAAAAGAGTGGTTCGGTTTTTCCTCATTTAATCCGGGTCAGAAAGAAATTATTGAAAGCGTATTGAGTGATAAAGATACGTTAGGAATTCTTCCAACAGGTAGTGGCAAAAGTTTATGTTATCAAATGCCAACTTATATAAAAGAAAAGCCAACTCTCATCATTTCACCTTTAATCTCTCTTATGGATGACCAAGTCATGCAATTGAAATCTCAAGGAGAGAAATTGGTTGCTTCTATTCACTCAGGTATGGATGAAAATGAAAAAAGGCAAAATATAAATTTACTACAAAAAAGTCGATTTGTGTTTTTAAGTCCAGAATTTATGTTACAATCTCAAAATTTCAAATTAATTAAGAACATAGATTTCGGTTTAATCGTACTCGATGAGGCACATTGTCTATCAGAATGGGGATATGATTTTCGACCACACTATGCAATTATTGGAGAAATTACATCTTATTACAAGAATGCAACCATATTAGCCCTAACGGCGACAGCACCACCTCATCTTGAAAAAGATTTAAACCTTATTTTATCTAAGGAATTAACTGTTATTAAGACTTCTATGAATCGGCAAAATATTGCTTTTTCACATCTCAATTTTGATGATGATGATAGTAAAATCAAGTGGTTATTAAACTTTTTAGAACAATCTGGACCTACAATCATTTATGTTTCATCCAAAAAAGTATGCTTAGAATTAGCGACCACGATTTATCATCATGGTTATTTAACTGGTATATACCACGGTGATCTATCCTATCAAGAACGCCATACTGTTCAAAATCAATTTATGGAAAATTTTATACCCGTTATTGTGGCCACAAGCGCTTTCGGTATGGGGGTCAATAAAAAAGATATTAGAACAGTGATTCACTTTCATTTATCGACAAGTCCATCAAACTATTTACAAGAAATAGGTAGAGCAGGTAGAGATAATTTACCAAGCCAAGCGATAAGCCTATATCAACCAGATGACAGCTTCATATTGGAAACATTACTTTTTAGTGATGCGATTACAACTGGAGATATTGACGCTTTTGATATTGGCGTATTCCTACCACCACAAAAGGAAGAAATTCTATCCATTTTGAGTCAAAGATATTCATCCAAAGTGCTTAAATCAATATTCAACAACGCTTTAATACGTAAAAAATTAGGTTATCAAAGGATGATTGGATATACATCTTTAGATCAATGTAGACGCCGCTATTTATTAGAATTTTTTGGTGATACACCAATTCAACCTAAACAATGCTGTGATATTGATTCGGATTTAGAATCCATTCACGTTACAAACCGAAAAAAAGTTAAAAGAAAATTAAATTATAGTGAAAAGTTAAAATATTTATTTAAAGTATAGTTGCTTTTCTTTACTAAAATTATTTTAAGAGGATATAATTAAAATACTTAAAGTTTTTTCAAGAAATATCGTGATACTATACATATTTCACACTTTGTGGGGTATATGGTATGTGATATTAAAATATTTAATTAAGAGAGGATGATGACCGTGTCTAAAAATAATTTTAGAGATGATTTCGAAAAAAATCGTCAGTCTATCAATTCTGATGACCAATTCGAAGAAAACACAAATGAGTTTGATGATAACTCAAACCATTCAGATGAATTTGAGAATCAATCAGATCAACAATTCCCACCTAGAAATGCACAAAGACGTCAAAGAAGACGAAACCAAGCTACAAATAAAAACAGAAAATTCGATAATCAAACTTCTGATTCAAATGCTACTGGTTCACTTGATGACCGACACGATGAAGACTCTTTAAATGAGTTACAACACAATCAAAAAGAGAATCAATTAGATAAAGCATCAATACATAAAGATGATGAACACTCACCCGAAAGAGACTTTAATAATCAATCGTCTCGAGAAAATCATCGTCATGAAGCATCAAGTAGAAAGCACGATAAAGACTATGATAATGAAAGTTTAAATGATGATGATCGTCACCATCGTGATCACCAAGAGCATATCGATGCAAACAAACATGATAAGTCAAAACATGGTAAAGATGCTGCACTAGCTGGTGGTGCTGGTGTCGCTGGTGCTGCAGGCGCCAAAGCTGCTAAGGATAAACGAAATAAAGACACGAATCATCGTTCAAATCATAATGAACATAAAGATGACGATCATTTAGATCATGATTATAAGCGTAATCGCAATAGAAAACATAACAATGAAAAGCAACTCGATGACAATCAAGAACATCTTTCTAAAGATGAATCAAAAAAAGGTAATAAAGGGAAAAAAGCTGCAGTCGGTGCTGGTGCTGCAGGTGCCGCTGGTGCTGCTGGCGTAGCAGCCGCAAAACATAAAAAAGATAATAAAGACCATCATAATCATAAAGATAATCATACGAATGAAGAACACAATGATAAAAAACATCATGAGGATAATGATGGATTCCAAGCTCATAACGGTAAAAAGAAACGTGGTTTAGCAGGTCTTTTACTTCCATTAATTGCGTTATTACTTATTCTAGCAGCACTTGCTATCTTTATTGGTATGTATTTAAACAATGATAAAAAAGATAGCGACCAAGCTGATAATAACAAAACTGAACAAACTGCAAACAAAGATAATGACAAAGATAGCAAAGACAAAGCTAGCGACGACAATGATAAAAATAAAGATAATGCTACTAAAGATGATGACTCAAGTGACAAAGCTACAAGTGATAATGAATCATCAAGTAATTCAAGCGATGATAATAGTAGTACTTCTGGCAACAATGATTCATCAAACGCATCTGACAACAGTTCATCATCAGATAGCGATGCTTATAATTCAAATAGCAACAGTGATAATGCTAATTCACAAGACACTCAGAACAGTGGTAATCAAAATAATAGTAATAACAATCAATCAAATAATACTAATTCAGGACAACAAACGCATGTCGTATCAGGTAACGAGAACCTATATCGTATCGCGATTCAATACTACGGAGAAGGTACTGTTGAAAATGTTAACAAACTTAAACAAGCGAACGGCTTATCTAGTAATAACATTTCAAATGGCCAAAGATTAGTAATTCCACAATAATGACATTAAATTAAAATGGCTATAGGATAAAAATTAGAAAATAATGCTACGTTGTTCATTCATCGTAGCAGACTAAAATTGAGAGGGTGCTTAAATTAAGCATATCTCTCATTTTAGCTAACCTTGCAGGGGTAGGACAATGGATTCAAAAAGAATTCAGTCCTATCCCTGATTTCTTTATAAAACTTATAATCTCATTAAATTGTAAATATTATAGGTGCGATTCTATTTAGAAATCATGTTACAACTGCTATAATTAATTGGTGATTAAAGGAGGCCAATGACATGCAAAGCATAGAAAGTATTATAATCGGCGGAGGCCCATGCGGTTTAAGTGCTGCTATCGAACAAAAAAGAAAGGGTATTGAAACATTAGTCATCGAAAAAGGGAATGTTGTAGATGCTATATATAAATATCCAACACATCAAACATTCTTCTCATCTAGTGATAAATTGAGTATTGGCGATATACCATTTATCGTTGAAGAAAGTAAACCTCGACGCAATCAAGCGTTAGTTTATTATAGAGAAGTTGTTAAACATCACCAATTAAATGTTCATGCATTTGAAGAAGTGTTAACTGTTAAAAAGATTGATAATAAATTTACTATAACAACTACCAAAGATGTGTATGAATGTAAATTCTTAACTGTTGCAACTGGATATTATGGTCAACATAATACATTAGAGGTTAAAGGTGCAGAACTTCCGAAAGTACAACATTACTTCAAAGAAGCACATCCTTATTTCAATTTAAATGTAACTGTAATTGGTGGTAAAAACTCTGCAGTTGACGCGGCATTAGAATTAGAAAAAGCTGGCGCAAATGTAACTGTATTATATAGAGGCGATCGTTATTCATCTGCTATTAAACCATGGATTTTACCTAACTTTGAATCATTAGTTAATCATGAAAAAATCACAATGGAATTTAATGCTAATGTAACTGAAATCACTGAAAATAGTGTGATTTATGAAAAAGCAGGTAAATTAATTGAAATACCTAATGATCATGTATTCGCGATGATAGGATACCATCCTGATTACGACTTTTTAGAATCAATTGGAATAGAAATCAATACAAATGAATTCGGTACTGCGCCAGTTCATAATAAAGAAACGTTTGAGACAAATGTAGAGAATTGTTATATTGCCGGCGTCATTGCTGCTGGTAATGATAATAATGCAATCTTTATTGAAAACGGTAAGTATCATGGAGGGATTATTACCCAAAGCATTTTAAGTAAAAAACAAACACCTCTCGAAAGTTAAGGTGTAATCATAAAATGCTAAACGCAACGAGATAAATATTTCATAGCTACAATGCACTTTCATAGTAGCTAAATAGAAGAGTCCGGGACAAAAATAATCTAATGAAGCTATTTTGCAAATTCGCAGTAGCTGACTGAACTGAGAAGGCGCTTAAATCAAGCTTTTCTCAGTTCTAGTCAGCCTTGCGGGCGGGACCCCAGCAAAGAGAATTTCANNGGGAGTGGGACGACGAATTTAAAAAGAATTCTGTCCCACTCCCTTGTTATCTTATTTTATTCTTATCAGATTCAATTCAATGCGACTTTTTTCGGCCCTTGCTAATTTTGCTTTTCGAAATAATGCTTCATTTCTGACGTATTAAGATGATTACTTAAACCAATTAATAATTTTAGTCTCGCTTTCGGACCATTTAATCCATTCGAAAATATTAAACCTTTATTTGATAATTGGAACCCACCGCCATCATAGGCATATACAGGGCTTACAATACCATTAAAGGATCTTGAAACTAACACAATTGGTATTTTATTGTCCAAGCATGATTGAACGCCATTTAAGCAACTTGGTGGCAAGTTACCTTGACCCAAAGCTTCAATGATAATACCATCTACATGCTGTTGTGAATAGAAGTTAAATATGTCACTGTCCATCCCCATATACGCTTTAATCAATGGCACGCTTAACTCATGATTGACTATATTAAAAGACTGTTGTTGATAGGGCTGATTATAAAATTGAACATTATCTTTGGTTAAAATACCTAATGGACCTTGATTAGGACTTTGGAAGGTATTAATGTTAGACGTATGCGTCTTAGTGACATTTCTGGCAGTATGTATTTCATCATTGAATACGACCATTACACCTTTGTCTTGCGCATCGCTGGATGAAGCTACACGAATGGCCGAAATAAAATTATATAAACCATCAGAACCAATTTCATTTGAAGATCTCATCGCTCCAGTAATCACAACTGGATATCGAATATCTATTAATAAATCAAGAAGATATGCAGTTTCTTCAAGCGTGTCTGTTCCGTGTGTAATCACATAACCATCGTATTGATTTGTCTTATTTGCATCAATAATGATATTTCTCAATTGTTCAACGTTTTGAATTGTTATGTGTGGAGACGGAATGTTAAATGGATGGATTTCATCTACGTCAGCGTATTGACCAATAATGTCTGTATGTAAAGATATTGGATTTACATCATTTGTTACTACTTGGTTGGATTGATTTTGAGACATGCTAATCGTACCACCAGTATGTATAACTAATAATCGCTTCATTGCGTTCCTCCTATTTTTGATTTACATATTTATGATAAAATAATACAAACAAAACAACAAGGAAGGATAAAATAATATGGACTTAATAAATATTGCCTTGGATGGTCCTGCAGCAGCAGGTAAAAGTACAATTGCTCGACAAGTTGCTAGTAAATTATCAATGATATACGTTGATACTGGTGCAATGTATCGCGCAATAACTTATAAATATCTTCAAAATAATAAACCTGAAGATTTTAAAGCACTCGTTGATCAAACTACTTTAGAATTAACTTATGATAAAAGTAAAGGACAACGTATCTTATTAGATGATCAAGACGTTACAGATTTTTTAAGAGAAAATGATGTGACTCAAAATGTATCCTATGTCGCTTCTAAAGCGCCTGTTAGAACATTTGCAGTTGAAAAACAAAAAGACCTAGCAGCAAAAAAAGGGATCGTCATGGATGGACGCGATATTGGCACAGTAGTGCTACCAAATGCAGAATTAAAGGTGTACATGATTGCTTCAGTTGAGGAGAGAGCTGAAAGACGACAAAAAGAAAATGAACAACGTGGTATTCCTTCAACATTATCGCAACTAAAAAAAGAAATTGAAGAAAGAGACCACTATGATATGAATCGTGACATTTCACCTTTAAAAAAAGCAGACGATGCGATTACAGTGGATACAACTGGCAAAACGATTGAAGAAGTAACTGAAGAAATAATGAACTTAGTTAACAATTTATAAATGAGCAATAATAGCTATATAGAATAATTTGTACTTAATTTAGAATAAAGTGCGAATTATTTTAAATAGCTATTTTTATTCTATATAATTAAAAGTGGTAATAATTAATCACTGTTTAAATCGTATAACATTTATTAAGGTTCATTAAAATTATAAATCTTTAAAAGTTACAAATCAGTTAAATTTCTATTTAATAATTTTGATAATTGATAATTTTTTTAAGAACTTATGAAACTAAAGGGGAATTTCTTGACAATTCTACTGGTTTATAAGATGTTATATGTATGTAGTGTATAAGGAGGCAAATAAGATGACTGAAGAATTCAATGAATCAATGATTAATGATATTAAAGAAGGTGACAAAGTCACTGGTGAGGTTCAACAAGTTGAAGACAAACAAGTCGTAGTTCATATTAATGGTGGCAAATTCAATGGTATTATTCCAATTAGCCAACTTTCAACTCATCATATTGAAAACCCTAGTGAGGTTGTTAAACAAGGTGATGAAATAGAAGCATATGTTACTAAAATAGAAGTTGATGAAGAAAATGACTCAGGTGCATATATTCTTTCTAAACGTCAACTTGAAACTGAAAAATCATATGAATATTTACAAGAAAAATTAGATAATGATGAAATAATTGAAGCAAAAGTTACAGAAGTAGTTAAAGGTGGCCTAGTTGTAGATGTAGGTCAACGTGGTTTCGTACCTGCTTCACTCATTTCAACTGATTTCATTGAAGATTTCTCTGTATTTGAAGGACAAACTATTCGTATCAAAGTAGAAGAATTAGATCCTGAAAATAATAGAGTCATTTTAAGCCGTAAATCAGTAGAGCAAGCTGAAAATGATGTTAAAAAAGCTTCTTTACTAGAATCATTAAATACAGGCGATGTTATTAAAGGTAAAGTAGCTCGTCTAACTAACTTTGGTGCTTTCGTTGATATCGGTGGCGTAGATGGCTTAGTCCACGTTTCAGAACTCTCACACGAACATGTTGATTCTCCAGAAGATGTTGTTTCTGTAGGACAAGAAGTAGATGTGAAAGTTAAATCTGTAGAGAAAGATGCAGAACGTATTTCACTTTCTATTAAAGACACTTTACCAACACCATTTGAAAGTATTAAAGGACAATTCCATGAAGATGATGTTGTCGAAGGTAAAGTTGTACGTTTAGCTAACTTTGGTGCTTTCGTTGATATCGCACCAGGTGTACAAGGCTTAGTTCATATTTCAGAAATTGCACATGAACATATCGGTACACCAGGTGAAAAGCTTGAGCCAGGGCAACAAGTTAATGTTAAAATTTTAGGTATTGATGAAGAAAATGAACGTATTTCACTTTCAATCAAAGCTACTTTACCTAAAGAAGATGTCGTTGAAAGCGATGATGCTACAACTCAATCTTATTTAAGTAATGATTCAAACGAAGATAATCCAACACTTGGCGATGTCTTTGGTGATAAATTCAAAAACTTAAAATTCTAATCTAAAGTTATGATAGAAATTCATGAGGCTGGGACAAAATAAAATGTCTCAGTCTATTTTATTGTTCTGGCAGTAGCTGACAGATGTGAATCAATTTGATTTAAGCGTGTTATCAACGTGATAGGTTGCATGGATTTTGATGATTAACCTTAACAAAATTTTGATGCCAACCTGATTACCAATCTTAGTATTATCTTTTAAGCAAAACATTTAATGAATCGTTCTCTATTTAATTAAGGTGTTATCATTCAAATTTCAATTATCAATTCATTATAATGTAACTTAACTTATATACTTTGTTTGAAATAAATAGGTCATATGATAAAATTATAGAGATTTTAGAAAGAGAGGAAGTTAGCTTATGACGAAACCTATTGTAGCGATTGTAGGAAGACCCAATGTAGGGAAATCTACAATCTTTAATAGAGTAGTAGGTGAACGTGTTTCAATAGTCGAAGACACACCTGGTGTTACTCGTGATAGAATTTATTCATCAGGCGAATGGTTAACACATGAATTTAACATTATTGATACTGGTGGAATTGAAATCGGTGACGCACCATTCCAAACACAAATTAGAGCACAAGCTGAAATTGCAATAGATGAAGCAGATGTTATTATTTTTATGGTAAATGTGCGTGAAGGTTTAACTCAAAGTGATGAAATGGTTGCACAGATGTTATATAAATCTAAAAAACCAGTTGTGTTAGCCGTTAATAAAGTAGATAATCCTGAAATGCGAAACGACATTTTTGATTTTTACGCATTAGGTTTTGGAGATCCATATCCTATCTCAGGCTCACACGGCCTAGGATTAGGTGATTTGTTAGATGAAGTGGTTAAACATTTTCCAGAGGATTATGAAGACCCTTACGACGAAGACACAATACGATTATCAATCATCGGACGTCCTAATGTTGGAAAATCTAGTTTAGTAAATGCAATTCTTGGCGAGGACCGTGTTATTGTATCGAATGTTGCTGGAACGACTAGGGATGCCATTGATACTGAATATAGTTATGATGGCCAAGATTATGTTTTAATCGACACTGCTGGAATGCGTAAAAAGGGTAAAGTGTATGAGTCCACTGAAAAATATTCCGTATTACGTGCGCTTAAAGCCATCGAACGTTCTAATGTTGTACTAATCGTTATAGATGCAGAGGAAGGTATAATAGAACAAGATAAACGTGTAGCAGGTTATGCTCATGAAGAAGGTAAAGCCGTAGTAATTGTAGTGAATAAGTGGGACACAGTCGATAAAGATAGTAACACAATGAAGAAATTTGCAGATGATGTTAGAAACCAATTTCAATTTTTAGATTATGCTCAAATCGCTTTCGTTTCTGCCAAAGAAGGTACACGCCTACGCACGCTATTCCCTTATATTAATGAAGCAAGCGAAAATCATAAGAAACGTGTTCAAAGTTCAACATTAAATGAAGTAGTGACAGACGCTATATCTATGAATCCTACGCCAACAGATAAGGGTCGTCGTTTAAATGTATTTTATACTACACAAGTAGCTATCGAACCTCCTACGTTTGTTGTATTCGTAAATGATGTCGAATTAATGCACTTTTCTTATAAACGTTACCTTGAGAATCAAATTCGTCATGCATTTGGTTTTGAAGGAACACCTATTCACATCATTCCGAGAAGAAGAAACTAAAAAGGAGATAATACTATGACTAAAATTACTGTTTTTGGTATGGGAAGTTTTGGTACTGCATTAGCCAATGTGTTAGCAGAAAATGGACATACTGTTCTAATGTGGGGTAAAAACGAAGATAGTGTCAAAGAATTAAATGATCACCATCAAAATAACCGTTATTTAAAAGATGTCGTACTCAATAGTAGTATTAAAGCCACTAGCGATATCAATGAGGCTGTGAATTTTACCGATATTTATTTAATGGCTTTACCTACTAAAGCTATGCGTGAAGTAACTAGTCAGATTGATGGTTTGATCAACACAAAGAAAATCTTCATCCATGTAGCTAAAGGTATTGAAAATGATACATTCAAACGTGTTTCAGAAATGATTGAAGATTCTATATCTGAAGAACATAATGGTGGCATAGGTGTATTATCAGGTCCTAGCCATGCTGAGGAAGTAGTAATTAAGCAACCAACAACTGTGGCTGCATCATCAAAAGATGAAAAAGTTAGTGAGCTTATTCAAGATTTATTTATGAATGATTATTTACGTGTCTATACTAATAACGATTTAGTTGGTGTTGAATTAGGTGGCGCGTTAAAAAATATAATAGCAGTCGCAAGTGGTATCGTGGCAGGTATGGGCTATGGAGATAACGCTAAAGCTGCTTTAATGACACGTGGTTTAGCTGAAATAAGCAGATTAGGTGAAAAATTAGGTGCTGATCCTATGACGTTTTTAGGACTTGGCGGAATTGGTGACTTAATTGTTACGTGTACATCTACACATTCCCGTAACTACACATTGGGATATAAGTTAGGACAAGGCCAAACTATGGATGAAGCATTAAATGAGATGAATATGGTTGTAGAAGGTATTTATACTACTAATTCTGTATATCATTTAGCCAAACAACAAAATGTGGATATGCCTATAACGAATGCACTTTACAAGGTTTTATTCGAAGATAAACCAGTTAAAGATAGTGTAAAAGACTTGATGGGAAGAGATAAAAAATCTGAATAGCGTGTAATATTACTCTATTTCAAAAAATTTTCGCAGATTTGCACTTAAAATACTGATATTTCAGTGTTTTAAGTGCATAAATTATTGCGGTAACATTAATTGTTGTGTTAAAGTCATAGCATAATGATATAAAGATATCATTATCATTCATCTGGAGGTGAACTCGTAATGAATAAAACTGACTTAATTAACGCAGTTGCAGAACAAGCTGATTTAACTAAAAAAGAAGCTGGTTCAGCTGTAGATGCTGTTTTCGAATCAATCCAACAATCACTTTCTAAAGGTGAAAAAGTACAATTAATTGGTTTCGGAAACTTCGAGGTACGTGAACGTGCTGCACGTAAAGGACGTAACCCTCAAACAGGTAAAGAAATCGAAATTCCTGCAAGTAAAGTTCCAGCATTTAAAGCTGGTAAAGCATTAAAAGATGCTGTTAAATAATTTACTTAAAAGCCCTATAAAGGGCTTTTTTTTTATACATATATCATTTCAAAAGACTTAATTTGTAATATGTAATTCAACTTGACTATTGCAAATGTCTCATCAGCGTATATATTCAAATAACTAAAGTAATATCCACTTAAGTCACTGTATTTTATTTTTATTCATATAATGTTAAGATGTATAGTGATAATAACGTGAGGTGTGAACATGGAAACAACAATAAGCAAATTAAATAGACAAATTAATCAAAAGCTTACAGGAATTCATGACTATGAAACAATTCATATAAATGCTAATTTGAGTGCATTACTTGATACTTATGACATTCCTGAAAATGCTAAACTTGCTTGCCTCACTATCGATACTTCAATGAAACATCTTGATGAGATAACACAAAACCAAAAGTCAAAAAAATCTATTTTAATTGGTGATTTACTAAGCGCTCATTTTTATACGCTTTTAGCTGAAATAAATGATCCAACGTTTCAATTAGCAATGAGCAAAGCGATAGTCAAATCGAATGAATTAAAATCATCATTACATCATCAAGTATTAGAGTCTGAAGCTATCTATGATGCAATTATTGAAATTGAAACAATCTTCCCATATATAACTTTGTCTCATTTCAGTAAAGAACAAGTAACGCCTTTAGATTTATATCAACAATTAATTTCCGAGGTTGATGACTATTATCCATCTTACCTAAAGATGTACCAACCATCTGATGTACGTCAGTTTTTACAAAATATCAATCAAAGTTATATAGAGAAAAGTAGAGGTAATATTAATGACTGAAAATAATGCAAAAAAAGAACAAGTTCATACAGTCTTCCAAAATATTTCAAGTAAGTATGATCGCTTAAACAACATTATTAGTTTTGAGCAGCACAAAGTGTGGCGAAAACATGTAATGAAAGATATGCACGTTAAAGTTGGTAGTAAGGCACTTGACGTGTGTTGCGGTACTGCTGACTGGACGATTGCACTTAGTAAAGCAGTAAGTGCGCATGGTGAAGTAACTGGTTTAGACTTCAGTGAAAACATGCTAGAAGTCGGTAAAGAGAAAACAAAGCATATGGATAATATTCATTTAGTTCATGGAGATGCAATGAATTTACCATTCGAAGATAATTCATTTGATTATGTCACAATTGGCTTCGGTCTCCGTAACGTACCTGATTATTTAGTTGCATTAAAGGAAATGAATAGAGTATTAAAACCAGGTGGAATGGTCGTTTGTCTTGAAACAAGTCAACCAACAATGCCCGTATTTAAACAAATCTATAAGTTATACTTTAAATTCATAATGCCAATTTTCGGTAAATTATTCGCTAAATCTAAGGAAGAATATGAGTGGTTACAACAATCTACGTTCGATTTTCCAGATAAAGACAAATTAAAACAATTATTTGAACAAGCTGGCTTCACTAAAATTAAAATCCGTAGCTTTACAGGTGGCGTTGCTGCAATGCATCTAGGCTATAAACAAAAAAGTTAGACAAAATAAAAGGTGATTAACGTGGCAAAGTTAAACATGAATAGCGAAATTAAGAACGTAGAAAAACGCCTTCAAAAAGCTATCGAAAGCAATGATTCAATTTTACATGAAGCATCATCTCATTTGCTTTCTTCAGGAGGCAAAAGAGTTAGACCCGCATTCGTAATCTTAAGTAGTCAGTTCGGACCACAAAAGAAAACTGAAGATACGTATCGAGTTGCAGTTGCCCTTGAATTAATTCATATGGCAACACTAGTACATGATGATGTTATCGATAAAAGCGACAAACGGCGTGGGCGTTTAACCATAGTTAAAAAGTGGGACGTTACTACCGCAATATTAACTGGAAACTTCTTACTTGCATTGGGTCTTGAACATTTATCTGAAATTCGTGATAACCGAATTCATCATATTATTTCAAATTCGATTGTAAACGTAGGACTTGGTGAATTATTCCAGTTTCAAGACCAATTCAATAGTGAGCAAAGTATTACCAATTATTTGAGACGCATCAATAGAAAGACCGCTTTGTTAATTCAATTAGCGACTGAAGTCGGTGCGATTACTTCTGAGGCTGATGATGAAACTATTCGCAAACTTAAAATGATAGGCCACTATATTGGCATGAGTTTCCAAATTGTTGATGATATTTTGGACTTCACTAGCACTGAAAAGAAATTGGGCAAACCTGTGGGTAGTGACTTAATGAATGGACACATTACGTTACCAGTGCTACTTGAAATGAAAAAAGATATATCATTCAAACGTCAAATTGCTTCACTCAACCATCAATCTAATGCTCAAGACTTTGAACCTTTGATTGAGCAAATTAGAAACTCTAATAGCATTAAAGAATCTAAAGCAATTAGTGATAAATATTTAGCTAAAGCGCTCAAGTTAATTAATGAACTTGATGAACCCAATGCTCAAAGTCTTTTTATTAAATTAATAAAGAAAATGGGATCACGTAACGTTTAAA
The DNA here is from genome assembly GCF_017892405.1 of Staphylococcus sp. GDY8P85P. NCBI lineage: Bacteria > Bacillati > Bacillota > Bacilli > Caryophanales > Staphylococcaceae > Staphylococcus > Staphylococcus sp. GDY8P85P. The sequence goes on from NZ_JAESLA010000041.1 coordinate 26,106, forward strand.
ATGAAAAAATATTGAAAGCGCTTTAACAACCTGTTACTATTGAATAGTAGCAGGTTTTTTGTTACGCCAAAATACGATACATATTTAAATATTCATCATTTAAGTCTTATGTTTATATCATTGAGACTTCACACACAGGGGGATAATTTACGATGGAAAGAACATTTTTAATGATTAAACCAGATGCAGTTCAACGTAATTTAGTGGGAGAAATTATTTCACGCATTGAGAGAAAAGGTTTAAAACTAGTAGGTGGTAAATTGATGACTGTTCCTCAATCATTAGCTGAAGAACATTATTCAGAACACACGGATAAACCATTCTACGGCAAATTAATTTCATTTATTACTTCTGCACCTGTTTTTGCAATGGTTGTTGAAGGCGAAGATGCCGTTGATGTATCAAGACATATTATAGGTAAAACAAATCCATCTGAAGCAACACCAGGTTCTATTAGAGGCGATCTTGGCTTAACTGTAGGACGAAATGTAATTCATGGCTCAGATTCAGTTGAATCAGCACAACGTGAAATTGCACTATGGTTTAATGAAGACGAATTAAGTAGCTATGCGTCACCTAGAGATGCTTGGTTATACGAATAGAAATTTAATACGCATATAATACTGATAAGGGTAGTCTAGATAAATAGGTTGAGGCTTACCTTTTAGATAAATCACAATGAATGACAAAATAGTGAAGCCGTTAATAATACGTTGCCTCACACTTGTCATCCTTTAGAGGGCGAACTAGAATGCATTATGAATACTAGTTCGCTCTCTTTCTATTTATTTAAGATGAAATATCATCATTTCATTTTTCATTCTTTAATTATTGAAATATTCTAATAAATTCAAATTTACTATTGCACACTAGTTATGTTATACGGTTGAATGTGATATGATAACACATATCACAATTTAACGTAGTAAAGGGAAAGGAGCGTATTCTCATGAGATATTTAACGTCAGGAGAATCACATGGTCCTCAATTAACAGTAATTATTGAAGGTGTACCTGCGAATTTAGAAATTAAAGCAGAAGATATTAATACGGAAATGTTTAAGCGTCAAGGTGGCTACGGTAGAGGACGACGTATGCAAATTGAGAAAGATGCTGTAGAAATTGTATCAGGTGTCAGAAATGGTTATACACTTGGCAGTCCAATCACACTTGTTGTCACAAACGATGATTTCACACATTGGAGAAACATTATGGGTGTTGAGCCTATTACAGATGAAGAAAGAGAGAATATGAAACGTACTATTACAAAACCACGTCCTGGACATGCGGATTTAATTGGTGGTATGAAGTACAATCATAGAGATTTAAGAAACGTTTTAGAACGTTCTTCTGCTCGCGAAACAGCAGCGCGTGTTGCAGTTGGGGCAGTATCTAAAATACTGTTAGAACAATTAGATATTCATATGTATAGTCGTGTAGTTGAAATTGGCGGTATTAAAGACGAAGGGTTATATGATACTGAAACTTTCAAACAAAATATAGATAAGAATGATGTACGTGTTATCGATGAATCTATCGCACAGAAAATGAGAGATAAGATAGATGCCGCTAAAAAAGAAGGCGATTCAATTGGTGGCGTTGTTCAGGTAATGGTCGAGAATATGCCTGTGGCTGTTGGTAGTTACGTACAATATGATCGTAAATTAGATGGTCGTATTGCTCAAGGTGTTGTTAGTATTAATGCTTTTAAAGGAGTAAGTTTTGGTGAAGGTTTTAAAGCCGCAGAAAAACCAGGAAGCGAAATACAAGATGAAATCTTATATAATAGCGAATCAGGCTTCTACCGTGGTTCTAATCACCTAGGTGGCTTTGAAGGTGGTATGACAAATGGTATGCCAATTATCGTAAATGGCGTTATGAAACCAATCCCAACTTTATACAAACCGCTTAATTCTGTTGATATCAACACTAAAGAAGATTTCAAAGCTACGATTGAACGCTCTGATAGTTGTGCCGTACCTGCAGCAAGTGTAGTTTGTGAACATGTTGTTGCTTTTGAAGTAGCCAAAGCGATTACAGAAGAGTTTCAATCCAACCATATTGATCAATTAAAAGCCCAAATTGAGGAACGAAGACGTCTGAACATTGAATTTTAAATCAATGTAAGTATAGAAACGAGGTATTTTGAATGCAATTACAAACAACGTATCCAAATAATAATTATCCAATTATCGTCGAACATAATGCGTTTGAAACATTATCTGACTATATACTAGACTATGATAAAGTCTTTCTCATCGTTGATGAATTTGTTGATTTTAATTTTAAACATAAGTTCACTTCACTACTTAACGCATCAAACACTTATAAGATTGTTGTACCTGCCGGTGAGAAAATGAAAACATTTGAGCACTATCAACAAACATTAGAACAATTACTTGAATATAACTTAACGCGCAACACGTGTTTAGTTGCGATAGGTGGCGGTGCTACAGGTGATTTCACTGGATTTCTAGCTTCATCTTTATTAAGAGGTGTTGATTTCATACAAGTACCTACGACGATACTTGCGCATGATTCAAGTGTTGGAGGCAAAGTAGGTATTAATTCTATTCATGGGAAGAATTTAATCGGTGCATTTTATCGACCAAAAGCTGTCATATATGATTTAAACTTTTTAAATACTTTACCCTATGAAGAAATTTTAAGTGGCTATGCTGAAGTTTATAAACATGCTTTATTAACAGGACAAGTCGCTACAGATGATATTGAGAAGCACTTTTCTACTAGAGAAAAGCTAAATTCTCTAAAAGATATGGATCAGTTTATCTTCAAAGGCATTAAGACGAAATTGAACGTCATCGTTAAAGATGAAAAAGAGCATAATATGCGAAAATATTTGAATTTAGGGCATACGTTCGGCCATGCTGTTGAATATAAGACTAAAATACCACATGGTCACGCCATAATGATTGGTATTATCTATCAATTTATTATCGCCAACAGACTATTTGAATCACAATTTGATGTTTCACATTATGCTAATTATTTAAAAACATTATGTTATCCAGTTGAATTGGTTCAACAATTAAACTTTAATGATATGTATCAATATATGTTAACGGATAAAAAGAATAATGGTGAAGGTATTCAAATGGTCTTACTAGAAGAGCTTGGTAAACCACGTGTCTGCCACGTTGAAAAAGACAAATTAATTCAAGCATTTGAGGATTTACAATTAGTATTAAAGTAGGTGGATGATAGCATGTCAAATGAACAAGTGATCGATATTAAGGGACCATTAGTTGGTGAAATTGAAGTGCCTGGAGATAAATCCATGACGCACAGAGCCATCATGTTAGCTTCTTTAGCAACTGGCCAATCAACGATATTCAAACCGTTATTAGGCGAAGATTGTTTACGTACAATCGAAATATTTAAATTATTGGGTGTTGACATACACATTGCGGATGACAAAATCGTTGTTAATTCACCAGGCTATAATAAATTTAAAACACCACATCAAACTTTATACACAGGTAATTCGGGCACTACGACACGCTTATTAGCAGGTTTGCTAAGTGGTCTCAACCTTAATTGTGTGTTATCTGGTGATGCGTCAATAGGTAAGCGGCCTATGGATAGAGTGATGAAACCACTCAGATTGATGGGTGCTAATATTTCAGGAATAGATGATAACTATACGCCTCTAATTATTGAACCCGCTTCACTAAAAGGTATTACCTATGAAATGGAAGTAGCGAGTGCACAAGTTAAAAGTGCGTTATTGCTTGCTAGTCTATTTTCAAATGAAGTTTCTGAAATTACTGAGTTAGATATAAGTCGAAATCATACTGAAACAATGTTTGAACATTATGGCATTCCAATTAGCATTTCTAGTAAGGTAATTACTACGCAGGCAAACGCTATCCAACATATCAAAGCTACAGACTTTAATGTTCCGGGAGATATTTCTTCAGCAGCATTCTTTATTGTAGCAGCACTTATTACGCCTGGAAGCGATATAATAATTCATAATGTTGGCATCAATCCAACTCGTTCAGGTATTATAGATATCGTTGAACAAATGGGAGGGCGTATTGAGTGCTTTAATGTCACGCAAACGTCAGAACCAACTGCATCGATTCGTGTAAAATATACACCAAACTTAAAACCAGTCCATATTGAAGGCGATTTAGTACCGAAAGCGATTGACGAATTACCTATCATTGCACTATTGTGTACACAAGCAACTGGTACAAGTATCATTAAAGATGCAGAAGAATTAAAAGTGAAAGAAACAAATCGAATTGATACAACTGCAGACATGCTTGGATTATTAGGCTTCGAATTACAACCAACTGAAGATGGGTTAATTATTCATCCTTCAGAATTCAAAAAATCAGCAACCGTAGATAGTTTAACTGACCATAGAATTGGGATGATGTTAGCTATAGCTTCATTATTGAGTGATGAACCGCTTAACATCCGACAATTTGATGCTGTAAATGTATCATTCCCTGGTTTCCTTCCTAAATTAAAGCTTTTAGAAAATGAGGGATAAAATAAAATGGAAGATATCTATAAATTAATAGACGATATCAATCTTCAAAAATTAGATCATTTAGATACACGCGTAAATGATGCATTGAGCTCTAATAATGATGATGCATTATTTATTCTTGGTGAAACCTTATATAATTTTGGATTAACACCTCAAGGACTAGAGGTGTTTAGAACTTTATATCATAAGTATCCAGATGAGAGTGAATTACTAATATACTTTATTGAAGGCTTAATGTCAGAGAACCAAACTGATGAAGCGTTAGAATATTTAAGTCAGGTTGCAATATCAACCGAAAAACTAATGTTAGAAGCTGATTTATATCAACAAATTAATATGACTGAAGTTGCTATTGATAAATTAATAGAAGCAAGAGAATTAGAACCTAACGACCCAATCATCCATTTTGCATTAGCTGAATTGTTGTATTTTGATGGTCAATACTTGCGTGCGACTCGTGAATATGAAGTCGTATTAGACACAGGTGAGTACGAAGTAAATGGCATTAATTTGTTTGCTCGCATGGCAGATTGCGCATTACAAAGTGGTAACTATAGTGATGCGATTCATTTATATGATGAAATTAATGAAGATGAAATGACTTCTGAAGATTTCTTCAAAAAAGCCATCGCATATGAAAAAAATGATATCACTCAAGAAGCTATTAAAATCACGAAAAATCTTCTATCTAAAGATCCTGACTTTATACAAGGATACTTCTATTTACAATCACTTTATGAAAATGAAAAAAATTATCCTGATGCAATTGAAACTGGTAAAGAAGGCTTACGCTTAAATCAATTTTATAAAGAATTGATGGTTTCAACAGGAAGTTTAGAAATTGAGCATGGCGATGCTAATGAAGGTGTTGAATTACTCAAACAAGCGCTTGAAGTGGACAACGCTTATCATGAGCCATTATTAATTTTGAGTGATTTATTCCGAAACGAAGAAGATTATGAAGCAATTATTGCATTGTTATCATATGTTGATGAAGATGATTTAGATCCTGTTTTCATGTGGCATTTAGCGCATGCATTTGGTCAAGAAGAACGTGATAAAGAAGCACAACATTTCTTTGAACTTGCTTATCCAACAATGAAAACGCAAAGCGCATTCTTAAGTGACTATTACTATTATTTAATTGAAATCGGTAATAAAGAAAAAGCAATGACACTCTTACAACAATTACTAGAAATGGACCCTAGTAATGAGACTTGGCAAGAAGAAGCCAATCGTCTTGATTATTAATGAAGGTGATTTACTTGAGTCAAACCCTTAATCAGATGAAACAAAGTTATATTGAATATGCTTTGTTTCATTATCATTTTAAATCGCGTATTAGTGTATGGATTTTAAACTATATTAAATCTCATTACGATCTGCTTGAACACGTTCATTTTGTTAATCAAAAAATATCCAATCATAAAACGCTAGAAATGAGTTTAAGTAATGCAGATGCTCCAGCAATTAAGTTGGTTAATAATCATCACATACTCATAAACACAAATGAGATTTTCAATTATATTATATCTCATCATTGTGAATTTGATATTCTGATTCATTTTTCAGACGAACACGCTACCGATTTTAAATTAAATGACTTGATGATTCATCAATTAATGTATTCAACTCAATATATGGCTTATCTAAATACGATTTACAATTTATCTCTTGATTCGACAAGTGTCTACTCACTCATTGAGCACTTGCGCCATAATATTGATTTAAGCCTTCAATTAAATGATCGAGAACAATTCTATCAATTAACTCAAATTTTAGAGGTGCTTGAAAATCGATAAAAGTCATTAAAGGAAATAAAACGAATGCTAACATTTAAACAAATGTGGGAGTTAACGTTATATCGTCAATCCTGCTTAATCTTTTTACTTATTTGTAACTTACTTGGCACGTTATATGGGTTCATTTGGTATGGTGATCAATTAGTTCAAACACCTTGGTATTTCTTACCTTTTATACCTGATAGTCCAATTGCTTCGCTTTTTTTATGTATTGTTATTTTTTGTTTAATTATCAATAAACATGTCCCGTTTATTGAAGCCCTTGCTTTCGTTACTTTATTAAAATATGGGCTATGGGCTGTAATAATGAATATTCTAATGATTCATTTAAATCATAATATAACAATCATGAATATATTTTTAATTTTGAGTCATGGTATTATGGCGATACAAGCAATTTACTTTTATCCTCGCTTAAAAATTAGAATAAGTAGTTTGCTAATTGCGATGGTGTGGGTGTTTCATAATGACTTCATTGATTATGTTTTAAATAAGTATCCGTACTATGACTTTATTGAGCAACATAAAGTTATGGTTGGCTATATCGCGTTTTGGTTAAGTTCATTAGCATTATGCTTATATTATTATTTACAAAAGATAATACCAATTAAATTATTTGATTAAATCAAGGATTCTCAGTAGAATATGGATAAAGGAGAGTGGAATTATTGTCTATAATGTCTTATATAATATATATCGTCATTATTATGCTCATTCCAATGTGGGCACAACACAAAGTAAAATCGAATTATGAAAAATATGCACAAGTGAGATCAACAAGTGGCAAAACTGGCCGTGAGGTAGCTGAAGAAATCCTTCATGCGAATGGCATCTATGATGTTGACGTCGTTAAAGGTGAAGGTTTCCTAACTGACCACTATGATCCTAAAAAGAAAGTTGTTTGTTTATCTCCTGCAAACTTCGATAGACCTTCAGTAGCTGGTACAGCTATTGCTGCACACGAAGTTGGACACGCGATTCAACATCAACAAGGTTATGTATTTTTAAGATTCAGAAGTGCGTTAGTACCATTTGCCAATTTAGGTAGTTCTTTAAGTTACATGATTATCATGTTAGGAATTATCCTTACAGCTATGGGAAGTGCATTTGGATCAACAGCATTATGGATTGGCGCTGGATTAATGTCACTCGCTGTCCTATTCTCGATTGTAACGTTACCTGTTGAGTTCGACGCAAGTTCACGAGCAATGAAACAAATAACTGCTTTGGATATTGTCAATGAAAAAGAATATAAACATGCTAAAAAAGTTCTTTCAGCAGCTGCAATGACGTATGTTGCCGCAACTGCAACAGCTGTCGCAGAATTAGTAAGAATTATTCTTATCGCTAAAGCGAGTGATAATTAATTTAGCTTATAAATATTTAGCATAATACAACATCATTTTTATGCTACTAGTATTAATAGCTCACTAAAGTTGAGTAAGTAATTATAATATGCTTTTCAATCTTAGATAGCGACGTGGGAGTAGGACATTGAATTCGTAAAGAATTCTGTTCTACTCCCAATTTTTTATTTTATAATTCTTGAAAATTTAATTAAAATATAATCCGTTCTTTTCATATTCATAAAATGCATGATTGTTTAATATGATATATACTTATTAAGTATCAATAATAAAGGAGAAAGTGAACACAATGAAATCTATGAAAGAAATGCAAAATGAAGTGGATGCTTACATTGGACAGTTTAAAACTGGTTATTTTTCTCCACTTGCAAATTTAGCACGTTTGACAGAAGAAGTCGGAGAACTTGCTAGAGAAATCAATCATTATCACGGTGAAAAGAAAAAGAAAGACACCGAAGATGAAAATACAATTAAAGCCGAATTAGGAGACAATTTATTTGTTTTACTTTGCTTAGCAAACTCACTCGATATCGACATGACTGAAAGCTTTAATGAAACAATGGAAAAATTCAACACTAGAGATAAAAATCGTTTTGAACGAAAATAATCATTTTTAAAAAGGAGGATAGTGTAACATGAAAATAGGTATTACATGTTATCCATCAATGGGCGGTTCTGGTATCATCGCTACTGAGTTAGGCATTAAAATGGCTGAGAGAGGTCATGAAGTACATTTTATAACGTCGAATATTCCTTTTAGAATCCGCAAACCTTTACCTAATATTACGTTTCATCAAGTTGAAGTAAATCAGTATGCCATCTTTCAATATCCTCCATATGATATCACTTTGAGTACTAAAATTTCCGAAGTGATAAAAGAATATGATTTAGATGTATTGCACATGCACTATGCCGTGCCTCATGCTGTTTGTGGCATTTTAGCACGTCAAATGTCTGGTAAAGATATTAAAATAATGACGACGTTACACGGTACTGATATTACCGTATTAGGTTACGATCACTCACTTAAAGGTGCTATCAAATTCGGAATTGAGCAAAGTGATATTGTTACAAGCGTGAGTCATTCATTAGCACGTCAAACAAAGTCCATCATTGAAACTGAGAAAGAAATTATCCCTATTTATAATTTTGTTCGTGAAAATGAATTTCCAACACGTCATGATGAAAAACTTAAAGAAGTCTATGGCATCAAACCAAATGAAAAGGTACTGATTCACGTATCTAATTTCAGAAAAGTAAAACGTATTGATACTATTTTAGAAACGTTTGCGAAAGTTCATCATCATATACCAAGTAAGCTCATTTTATTAGGAGACGGTCCAGAATTATTAGATATGCGAAAGTTAGCACGTCAATTAGATATCGAAAATGATGTGTTATTTTTAGGCAAACAAGATCAAGTAAGTGAATTCTATCAAATGTCTGATTTAGTGCTTCTATTAAGTGAAAAAGAGAGCTTTGGATTGACATTACTAGAAGCAATGAAGACAGGTGTTGTGCCTATCGGTTCTAATGCAGGTGGTATAAAAGAGGTTATCAAGCATAATGAAACAGGTTATATCGTAGATATTGGTGATAGCACTAGCGCAAGTGATTATGCCATACAACTTCTTACTAACCCTGATTTATACCAACACATGCAAACTGCTATGTTAAATGACATAGAAGAACGATTTGGTTCAGAATTAATTACAGATCAATACGAACACTACTATCGAAAAATGTTAAATCAAAAAGAGGATTAGTATGGGAACAAAACTATTTACTCAAGCAAAACCCATTTTAGAAAAAATAGAACACCATGGCTTTGAAGCATACTTCGTCGGAGGGTCTGTGCGTGATTATTTAATGGATAGACCTATCCATGATATCGATATTACAACTAGCGCAACACCAGATGAAATAGAATCGATCTTTGATAAAACAATCCCAATCGGAAAAGAGCACGGAACGATTAATGTCGTGTACGAAGGAACGAATTACGAAGTGACAACTTTTAGAGCTGAATCAGATTATATTGATCATCGCAGACCTAATGAAGTGTATTTTGTACGTGATTTAAAAGAAGATTTACAACGTCGTGACTTTACAATTAATGCTATTGCTATGGATAAAGATTTTAAAATTTATGACTATTTTGATGGTCAAACGGCATTACAGCAACGGATTATAACTACTGTTGGTATACCACACGAGCGTTTCGATGAAGATGCTTTACGCATTTTGAGAGGCGTACGCTTTCAATCACAATTAAATTTCACAATCTCACATCATACGTTTGAGGCAATGCAACATCATATTGCAGATATCGAATTTTTATCTATAGAACGTATCGTTGTAGAACTTAAGAAATTAATACAAGGTCAAAATGTTAGTGAAAGCTACACAACTTTATTGACATTGAACTTCTTTAATTATGTACCATTTTTTAAAGATCTGGATATGAAAGCAATAAGGATTAATGCACCGATAAGCTTTGAATTATGGCTAGCAATTTTGAAGACCATTGAGCAATCAGACACGCCACTTTCAAGCTTGAAAATAAGCAATAAAGAAAAAGCAAAAATTAATCAATATCATAAACTATTATTAGAGATGCCAAAAATCTCAACTAAAAATCAATTACAGTTATTTGTATATGATTATGGCGCAAGTAATATTTTGGACATCATTGACATAATTCCTTTACTTAAAGAAAATAATATTAAAGTAGCGTCACCTCTAATCTTTAATTATCAATCAATTAAAGAAATTAATCATCAATTACCAATTAAAAGTCGTAAAGCGCTTAATATCAATGGTGGCGATATACTCAAAGTTGTGTCTAAAAAAAGTGGTCCTTGGTTAAAAGAGGTGTTACGACAAATCGAAAGTGAAGTTGTTACACATAAAGTTTCAAATTCTAAAGATGAATTATTGAAGTGGGTGAAAGAGAATGTCAAAATATAGTCAAGATGTTATTCGTATACTATATAAGCATCAATCTGAATATATTTCAGGACAATATATTGCTGATCAATTAAATATTTCAAGAGCAGCTGTAAAAAAAGTCATCGATCAACTAAAAAAAGATGGGTGTAAAATAGACTCCATCAATCATAAAGGCCATCAATTAAATGAACTACCAGATTGTTGGTATCAAGGTATCGTAGCTTATATTTTAAAAGATTCGCAATTAGCCTCAGAAATAAAGGTATTCGAGAGTGTTGCGTCAACTCAAACGATTGCTAAGCAAGAATTAGTTGGCAATAGTGCATCAATGATTATTTTAAGTGATGAACAAACACAAGGACGTGGACGATTTAATCGTAATTGGGCATCTTCAAAAGGTAAAGGTTTATGGATGTCATTAGTATTACGTCCTAATGTACCTTTTTCAATGATTCCAAAATTCAATTTGTTTGCTGCTTTAGGTATTAAAGATGCTATACAGTCATTTACAAATGACAAAGTAGAAATTAAATGGCCGAATGATATTTATATCGCTGACAAAAAAGTATGCGGTTTTTTGACTGAGATGATAGCAAATTATGATTCAATTGACGCCATCATTTGTGGTATTGGCATCAATTTAAACCATGAAGATAGTGATTTCTCTGATGAGATTAAACATAGCGCGACAAGTGTCGGTTTACATAGTGATACTAAAATCAATCGATATACATTTTTAAAAGCGCTCATTTCATCAATTGAAAAACGTTATACTCAATTTTTAACTCAGCCATTTGCAGAAATTAGAAATGAGTATATTCAAGCTTCTAATATTTGGCAACGCCAATTACGTTTTACTGAGAATAACACACAATTTATTGGTGAAGCGATTGATATTGATCGTGATGGTTTCTTAATTGTAAAAGATGAGAATAATGAAGTTAGACGCCTTATTAGTGCGGATATAGATATATAAAGCGTATGACAAGAAGATAAGGAGAGTTAGTTATGGGACACACAAGTTATGCAGTTGTCGACTTAGAAACAACTGGCAATCAACTTGATTATGATGAAATTATACAAATTGGTATAACCTTTGTAAGTAATAATAAAATATCTGGGACTTATCATTCTATGATTCGTACTGATTTGGAAATTCCACCATTCATCCAAGCATTGACCTCAATTGAAGATACAATGTTAGAACAAGCCCCTTATTTTCATGAAATCGCAAAAGATATTTATCAACAACTAAAAGATTGTGTATTTGTGGCGCATAATGTAGATTTTGACTTGAATTTTATTAAGAAGGCTTTTAAAAACTGTAATATACATTTCGAACCTAAAAAAGTCATCGATACATTAGAGTTATTTAAAATTGCTTATCCAACAGATAAAAGTTATCAACTTAGTGAATTAGCGGAGTCTCATGATATACCTTTAGATAATGCACATAGAGCTGATGAGGATGCTACAACAACTGCATTATTAATGATTAAAGCCTTTCAAAAATTCGAACAACTTCCAATAGATACGTTAAAACAACTCTATTATTTAAGTAAAAATTTAAAATATGATTTATATAATATCTTGTTTGAAATGGTTCGTCAGCATCCATCATTACCTTTAGATAATACGCTTGGACAATTTGAACAAATTATTTATAAAAAACAAGTGGATTTAAAAGCACCAAAAACTAAATTTAATGGTTCACTTAAAGATCTGTATCGTGATGCAGTTAAAGCACTCAATCTTACATATCGTCCTCAACAATTATATTTATCTGAAATTATATTAGAACAATTGATGCACAACGATAAAGCAATGATAGAAGCACCTTTAGGTAGTGGGAAGTCATTAGCATATCTATTAGCAGCGCTAATGTATAATATTGAAACAGGACGTCATGTCATGATTTCAACCAATACTAAATTATTACAGAATCAGCTTTTATTAAAAGACATACCTAGTTTAAATCAAGCGCTAAATTTTAAAATTAATGCAACACTTATTAAAAGTAAAACAGAATATATTTCACTTGGTCTAATTAGTCAAATATTAAAAGATGAAACTACTAACTATGAAGTTAATATTTTAAAAATACAATTATTGACATGGATTATCGAAACTGAAACAGGGGATATTCAAGATTTAAATCTTAAAGGTGGTCAAAAAATGTATTTTGACCAAAAAGTTGAAACCTATGTGCCCGTTAGACATGATATTCATTATTACAATTACATCAAACGAAATGCACAACACATCCAAATCGGCATCACTAATCATGCGCATCTTATACATTCAGATCAAGAGAACTCAATATACCAACTGTTCGATGATTGTATCATTGATGAGGCCCATCGCTTGCCGGATTATGCATTAAATCAAGTTACAAATGAACTTGATTACTCAGATTTAAAATATCAACTTGGCTTAATAGGGAAGAATGAAAATGAAAAATTGTTGAAAGCAATCGATCATCTTGAACAACAACGTATATTAGAACGTTTAGATATTGCACCAATTGATGTATTTGGACTGAAGATGAACATCTCAGTAATACACGATTTAAATGAGCGTTTATTCAATCATATATTTGAAATCATTCAAAATTCGGACGTTCACGATGATGACATTCATCGACACCACTATGTATTTGAATTTGATTCAACACAGATTCTTAAAGATTTACATTTAATTGTTGATAAAATAAATAAAACATTAGAAATATTTAATGGCATGACGCATAAAACGATTAAGACTTTACGTAAACAACTGCTATATATTAACGATACTTATCGAAACATAGAACAAAGCCTTAAAGATCATCATACAGCTTATTTATCTATTAGAAATTTGACTCAGAAATCAACAATTAAATTAATTGTTAAAGATTACGCTGTCCGAGATATTCTTACAACACGTGTCTTAGATAAATTTAACTCTTTAACCTTTATTTCAGGGACATTAACTTTTAATCATAAGTTCGATGCCTTCAAAAATTGGTTCAAAGAGGATGTGCAATTTAACACTTATCAAGTTCCATCGACATTATCAAATCGTATGAATACGAATGTGTATATTCCTAGCGATGTTAGTGCTTATAACTTCAAAAATATCGATGATTATGTAGCATCTATTGTCGATTATATACAGGAATATGTCACAATCACGCAGTCGAAATGTTTAGTATTATTTACAAGTTATCGCATGATGCATATGGTTCAAGAATTATTAAATGAACTACCAGCATTTGAGGACTATGTTGTGCTCACACAGCAGCAAAATCAAAATTATAAAATCGTTCAACAATTTAATAGTTTCGATAGAACGATATTGCTTGGTACGTCGACCTTTTTTGAAGGCTTTGATTATCAATCAAATGGTATTAAATGTGTCATGATTGCCAAACTACCATTTATGAATAAATATAATACAAAACATTGGCTCATGGATTCAGAGTTTGAGTCTACCTTTAAAGACTATGTATTACCTGATGCAGTTACACGTTTTAGACAGGGACTCGGTCGATTAATTCGAAATGAGGATGATCAAGGACTTATTGTTTCATTTGATGACCGTTTAATTAGTAGTAACTATAAGAACTTTTTTGCTCAAACGCTAGAAAATTATAAACAGAAAAAAGGGGATATCAAACAGTTTGGTAAACTCATTAAAAAAATCCAGCAAAATATTGATAAGAAACAATAATTAATAGGATTAAACGATTAAACAACATCGTCACATGCTAGAACTTCACAATTTATTTTGTTAAAATAAATAAGTATTGACTATATAGAATGACAATTAGGAGATTGGTTATGAAAACAACGATTAAACAAGCTAAACAACACCTTAACCAAGAAGTGACTATTGGTGCTTGGTTAACGAATAAACGTTCAAGTGGCAAGATTGCCTTTTTACAATTACGTGATGGTAGTGGCTTTATGCAAGGCGTGGTAGTTAAATCAGAAGTGGATGAAGAAACTTTCCAACTTGCAAAAGAAATCACACAAGAATCATCACTTTATGTGACTGGAGTTATTACTGAAGATAACCGCTCAGATTTAGGATATGAAATGCAAGTGAAATCAATCGAAGTTATACACGAAGCACATGATTATCCAATTACACCTAAAAATCACGGTACTGAATTTTTAATGGATCACCGTCATTTATGGTTACGTTCTAAAAAACAACATGCTGTTATGAAAATTAGAAATGAAATTATTAGAGCAACATATGAATTCTTCAATGAGAATGGATTTACTAAGATTGATCCACCAATTTTAACAGCAAGTGCGCCAGAGGGCACAAGTGAACTATTCCATACGAAATACTTTGATGAAGATGCTTTCCTCTCTCAAAGTGGCCAATTATATATGGAAGCAGCTGCAATGGCTCATGGTCGCGTATTCTCATTTGGTCCAACTTTTAGAGCAGAGAAATCTAAAACAAGACGCCATTTAATTGAATTTTGGATGATTGAACCAGAAATGGCATTTACTAATCATGCTGAAAGTTTAGAAGTACAAGAACAATACGTAACACATGTCGTTCAATCTGTACTTAAAAATTGTCAATTAGACCTTAAAGCATTGGATAGAGATACAAGTAAACTTGAAAAGGTATCAACACCATTCCCAAGAATTTCGTATGATGACGCAATTAAATTCTTAAAAGAAGAAGGTTTCGACGATATCGAGTGGGGCGAAGATTTTGGTGCACCACATGAAACTGCAATTGCAAATCATTATGATTTACCTGTATTTATTACAAATTATCCAACTAAAATTAAGCCATTCTATATGCAACCAAATCCAGATAATGAAGACACTGTACTCTGTGCTGATTTAATTGCACCAGAGGGTTATGGTGAAATCATCGGCGGTTCTGAACGTATTAATGATTTAGAATTATTAGAACAACGTATTGATGAACATCAATTGGACGCAGAAAGTTACAATTATTATTTAGATTTACGTCGTTATGGTAGTGTGCCACATAGTGGATTTGGATTGGGCTTAGAAAGAACAGTTGCTTGGATTTCAGGTGTAGAACACGTAAGAGAAACTGCACCATTCCCACGATTATTAAATCGTTTATATCCATAGGTTTTATGATTACTTTTCATACACAGTTATTTACTCGTCCAGTCAGCAGTTTGACTGGACGCTTTTTCAACTTTAAAGAGGGAGGAATATCAATTTGAATAAATTTCAACTTAAAAAACGTCCTGTCGTCATTAGAAGAGAATTATTTGATCATTATAGTGAATTAGGACTATCTGAAAAAGATTTAATCATTTTAATTAAATTGATTTACGCCTCTGAATCATCAAATAAGCAACCATCCGTCGATGAATTAAAATTAGGGTCAAACATGGAGCCAAGGGAAATTACTAGTATTATTCAACATTTAATTCAAAAAGATTTGTTACAACTTCAAGTGAAGAAGGATGAAGAAGGTAAATTTACTGAATATATGGATTTGGATGGCTTTTTTGAGAAATTAAGTACTATTTTATCTCAGGAACAAACAAATCAAAAAACGAATCAAACGCAGCAAGATTTCAAAGATTTGTTTCAATACATTGAAACTTTGTTTGCTAGACCTATTTCTCCTTATGAAATCGAAACGCTTAATCAATGGATTGATGTAGACCAACATGATTTTGCTTTAATACGAGCTGCATTAGATGAAGCATATAGCCATGACAAGCTTAGCTTTAAATATGTTGACCGTATTTTATTGAACTGGAAAAAGAACAACGTAACGACGACTGAAGAATCTAAGAAAATTAGAGAACAATTTAGCAAACCAACTATGACACATACGGTTAAACATATACCAAAGTTTGATTGGTTAAATGGGGAGAAATTAGATGATAAGTAAAAAGAAAGCACTTGAAATGATAGACGTCATAGCTGAAATGTTTCCAGATGCAGAATGTGAACTTAAACATGATAATGCTTTTGAATTAACGATTGCGGTATTATTATCTGCACAGTGTACAGACAACTTAGTGAATAAGGTGACACGTACACTTTTTCAGAAATATAAAACGCCTCAAGATTATTTAAACGTTGATATCGAAGAATTGCAAAATGACATACGTTCCATTGGTTTGTATCGTAATAAAGCTAAAAACATACAAAAGCTATGTCAGTCACTTATCGACCAATTTAATGGCGACATTCC
Organism: Staphylococcus sp. GDY8P85P; assembly: GCF_017892405.1. Lineage (NCBI taxonomy): Bacteria > Bacillati > Bacillota > Bacilli > Caryophanales > Staphylococcaceae > Staphylococcus > Staphylococcus sp. GDY8P85P. The sequence goes on from NZ_JAESLA010000041.1 coordinate 42,952, forward strand.
TAATACGCATAAAGCGCTAGAAAGTTTAGCCGGTGTGGGACGCAAAACAGCAAATGTTGTAATGAGCGTAGCATTTGACGAACCTTCATTAGCTGTTGATACACATGTTGAGCGTGTTTCTAAGCGACTTGGTATCAATAGATGGAAAGATAATGTTACCCAAGTGGAAGAGCGATTATGCAGTATTATTCCTAGGGAAAGATGGAGTAAAAGTCATCACCAACTTATTTTCTTTGGTCGTTATCATTGCTTAGCCAGAAAGCCTAAGTGTGACATTTGTCCTTTACTAGATGATTGTAGAGAAGGGCAAAAACGTATGAAAGCACAAACAAAATAATAATTTAGGAAGCTTGATTAAATGATTAATAAACAGGATTTTATAGAAATTGAAGAACAACTTGATGAATTTGCTAATCAGCGCAGATTAAACTCAAATGAAGCTAAAAAGGTTATTGATAAATATTTTGACTTAATCATTCAATTCTTTAAAGAGATAAATGAAATTGAGAAGATTGATTTCAAATTATTAGATCAATATCCAGTGGTACCTATGAACTTTGAGGAACGCTATCAGTATATGTTAGCTAGAAAGTATCATTTTATGGGCTATAGTCAAATGAAGACGCTAAAAAGTGAGTTAATTAAAATGAATGCTTCGTATCAAATTAGAAGGAAGCGTTAGGACTAAAATTAAGATAATAGCCGTTGAGATTGAGACGTTATTTTTAGATATAGGTCACACAACAATAGGGTTACAGTTTAATGATTTCAATTTCTTGCAATACGCTCTTCTGAAAAGGTCCTTAAAATAAACGCTTCTCAGTTCTAGTCATTCTTGCGGCCGGGGCCCCAACAAAAAGCATTTCATTAAGAAATTTTACAAGCAAAATAAGTTAGGCAAGCAATCCAACAATACTAATTATTATAAATAAAGAAGCCAGTAAATGAATTTATCAAAACTCATTTACTGGCTATTTTACTAGGAATGATGTCCCAGTCTTTCATTTAAATATTTAACACTTCAAAAACACTATGAAGCTTTTTTAAAGTCGAAAATACTATTTAAATTAAAAATGTTTGAAAGGGTACTTCCGAAACTATTTGAACTTTGTGTTGATGAATTGTTATTCGTATTTCCTGAATTAGTATTGCTACTATTGTTACTATTACTACTATTTGAACTGTTAGAGTTAGTTGATGTACTTGAGCCACTGCTTCCGTTTACTTCACGATTAGTTGTGTTGTTATCAGGATGACCACTAACTGATAAATTATCAGGACTAGAACCGATAACTGAATCTGGTTTTTCAAAGTCACCATCATTACTAGAAGATATATCTGACATCACATCTTCATATAAGAATTGTGGATATTCTTGTTCTGTGTGACCTAAGAATGAGTTAACGCCACCTTCTTTAATTTCACTGAAGCCCATCCAGATAGACATCGTGTATTTAGGTGTAAATCCATTAATCCAAACGTCTTTCGCAGCGTTATCAGGTAGGTTATATTGTTGGTTAATTTCAGTACCATAAGTACTTGTACCAGTTTTAGCACCCATTGTAACGCCTGAAACGCCGTGTCCATAAGCTGAACCATAGGCTTTAAATGTACCTGTGAGCATTTCAGCTAACATGTAAGCTGTGTAGTCTTCCATCGCTTTATGACTCGTATGATCAAACTCAATTGTATCATCGTCAGCTGTTACAACTTTCTGAATCGAATGCGCATTATTATAAGTACCACCATTAGCAATTGCTGCAAATGCAGATGCTAATTGAGTAGGTGAGAACTCAGAAGCGCCACCACCAAGTACTTCAGAAGGACCAATATCACTTTGATAATCTAATCCAACTTTTGATGCAAATTTCTTAACTGCATTGTCACCAGCTTGTGCATTCACTTGTTGCCAAGTTTTAAGTGCTGGGATATTGAAACTTTGTCTTAATGCATCATACGCAGTTACAGTACCATGACCACTTCCATCATAGTTCTGGAATGTACCGCCATCAATTGAATAACTAGATTCATCTTGAATTGCATGATTTGTAGCCCATTGCATATTTTCGATTGCTGGACCATAAGATAAGAATGGTTTCAATGATGAACCAGTTAAGTGTGCATCTGTTGCAGCATTATTATCTACAACGTCTTTGAAGTTACGTCCTCCAGAGATTGCAACTAGACCACCCGTTTTACTATCAAGAATTGTTGAACCAACTCGTTGGTCATCATTTTTGTAGTAATTACCATTATCTATACGATTTTGTAATGTTTGTTGAACATCTTTATCCATATTAGTGTAAATTTTGATTCCACTTTGAAGAACATCAGCCAAGTTTTTATCCTTGAATTCTTTGTTGTTCATCAATTCAGATTTAACAAAGTTTACATATGAATCGTATTCTGAATCAGAATCATCTGTGCCAATTTGACGTTCCTTAGCTGTACGATCTACTAAATTAGCTTTTAAGTTGATTTTCTTAGCATCATTATATTCTTTATCAGAAATTCTATTATGATAATGCATTAAGTAAAGTACAGTGTTCTTACGATTTTCTGCCTGTTTAGGATTATCGTAAATGTTATAAAGGTTAGGCACCTGTGGTAAACCTGCTAAATATGCTTCTTCAGCAAGATTTAAATCTTTCAAATCTTTATTAAAGTAATATTTAGCTGCAGCTTTAACACCATATACACCGTCTGAGTAATAAATTTTATTTAAGTACATTTCAAAAATTTCATCTTTACTGTACTCTTGCTCTAGACGATAAGATAGGTAAGCTTCTTGGGCTTTACGTCCGATAGATTTCTCTTCACTTAGAAATGCTCGCTTAACTACTTGTTGCGTTAAGGTAGATGCACCTTGTGAACCAAATCCACCAGTTAAGTTTTTACCAATAGCACCAAATAAACGTTTATAGTCAATTGCACCATGTTCATAAAATCGATTATCTTCAGTTGCTAGCACGGCATTTCTCATATTTTTAGGAACATCTTTTAATTCAACATGTTCTCGTCTTGCGCCGTTATCTAATTTTTTAACCAAGTCACCATTTTTGTCGTAAATTTCTGCCGGTTTAGGATCTTGTAATTTAGATTCGGTAAATGCAGGTGCTTTCCATGCATAGTACGCAAATAATAAAATGCCTAGTAGAACTAAAACGATAAAGGCGATTAATAAAAAGCCAATAATCTTAATAATCGTTCTTTTCACATTCTTATTCTTTTTTGCTTTGGACTTCCCATTTTTACCATTTTTAGGTTGAGAAGATCCTTTATTTTCCGTCATACGCGGTCCTCACTTTCATCTAATATCAACTTATCAACTGCATTGAGGTAATTTAATCTTGGTTGATACTGATAAGGAATATAGTAACTATTTTTTCTTATTTCTTCAACTGTTATTGATTTTTTTATTTCATTTTTATATCTTTCCCAAAATTTTTGGAATTTGGAAAATGGCAATAGATATACTTCATCAAGTATTTTAAATCTTATAATTAAAAATACAATTCCTTTTTGAAGAAATGCTTTTTTCATATGTTCTACTTGATGATCATGAATATTATTCAAAGGAAAAGAAGTTTTATTCTTAGTCTCCTTTGCTTCAAAATCAATATAATGACCATTATACACGCCATTATAATCCGTAGTTGAAGGTGTACGAAAGTAAGCTTCATTAATAACTGCTTTACTTCGTTTCGGATAATGAACATTAACGATTTGAACCGGTGTCGGCTTTTTATGTATAACCGCTTTGCCATGGTTTAAATAATAATCGTTAGAACGTTCAATATCTTTTTCAAGAGTCATACCACGGCCACCATATTCTATATTACTAGAATTCGATTTGCCATTTCTTCCGACCTTAGTCGTATTTCCCTTAAAAGGTTTGCCATTAGGGTAATTCATTAGATTCACCACACAAGTTTGAATACATTTAATAGTGGATATGTAACACTAATACCAACCAATTCTAAATGGTATCCTTAAGTGATTACGGATTGTAATTTCAAACTAGGATAGATAATAATGAAGCATAAACAAATAAGCACTTATACTTATGAGTGACTTTCATTATTAATCTTCTTCATTTTAACGTTATTTATCTGGTAAAACAATATTTCAATGTATTTATCCTATTAATGAAGCTATCAGTTAAATGACGGTCGGATTAAATTATGATAAATTAAATTGGATATAAGGAGGGCGTCTTCATGGATACGAAAACAATAAATGACTTACTTAATGAACTACAAACAATTGAAGAACGCTTTAATAACGTGAAAGTGTCACAAAATGATTATGATTTTTACAATGTGGTTTATCCATACACACAAATGATAGATGCTAAATTAGAAAGCCTAATCAAATTAAAACCACAGATTATTCAACTAAGTTATATGAACGCCAACAAATTTGATTTACTTATCAAGTCTTATAAAGAATTATCTGTCGACTGCCATTTTCATAGAACGAGTAAAAAGTTGTTCACTGAAAAGGTAAAAGCAGTCAATTACGATTTAAATTATATTTATCAAACTATTGAAGGGTGATGTCGCACAAATGAAAACTGTGTATGTTACAGGATATAAATCATTTGAGTTAAATATATTTAAAGATGATGCACCTGAAGTCTATTATTTAAAAGCATTTCTCAAGCACAAATTACTTCAATATATTGATGAAGGTCTTGAATGGGTCCTCATCCAAGGTCAACTTGGTATTGAATTATGGACTGCTGAGGTTGTTATCGATTTACGTTCTGATTATCCAGAATTGAAATTAGGCATTATAACACCATTTTACGGACATACGTCGAAGTGGAATGAACAAAATCAAATGAAGTATAATAAGATTGCGCAAGAAGCTGATTTTATGGAAAGTGTTCATCATTCAGAATATGAGGGGCCGTATCAGTTCAAACAAACAGATCAATTTATGCTAGATCACTCTGATATGTCTTTACTTATATATGATGATGAGCAAGAAGGAAGCCCGAAATTCTTTAAAAGGATGTTAGTTGATTTTATAGATAAAACAAACTATACTTGTGATATTGTGGCATTTGATGAACTCACTGATTTTATAAATGACATGCAGTGGGAGCAAGATCAAAGTTTCGAATGAGGTGGAAAAAATGGCAGATGTTTCTTTAAAGCTTTCAGCAAAAGATATCTATGAAAAAGATTTCGAAAAAACTATGGCCCGTGGTTATCGTCGTGAGGAAGTAGATGCTTTCCTAGATGATATCATTACAGACTATCAAAAAATGGCTGATATGAATAATGAAGTTGTAAAATTGTCTGAAGAAAATAACAAACTAAAAAAAGAAGTTGAAGAATTAAGACTACGAGTGGCAACATCAAGACCTTCTGACAATAAATCATTTTCTTCAAACAACGCTAATTCATCAAACAATAATGTTGATATTTTAAAACGAATTTCTAACTTAGAAAAAGCTGTATTTGGAAAGTAATGTAAGCGTCTTTAGATTTAATGAATGTAATAATAGATAACTATTGTGTAGTGTCATTTTCACTAAACAATAGTAAATCTACAAAAATATCTGTAATAGTATAGATAATTATGATATAATCGCAAAAGTGATATTTTGGGTAATCGCTATAGCAATATAGAGGAAAGTCCATGCTCACACAATCTGAGATGATTGTAGTGTTCGTGCTTGATGAAACAATAAATCAAGGCATTAATTTGACGGCAACGAAATAACCTAAGTCTAATGATACGGTTAAATTAGTTTGAAAGTGCCACAGTGACGTAGCCTTCTTAGAAATAAGAAGGGTGGAACGCGGTAAACCCCTCGAGTGAGCAATCCAAATTTGGTAGGAGCACTTGTTTAGCGGAATTCAACGTATAAACGAGACGTCTTTATCGAAATATAAAGATATGTAGACAGATGGTTACCACCGACGTACCAGTACAACTAGTGTACGATATGAGTACAACGGTACAGAACATGGCTTACAGAAATATCATGAACTAGTTTAGCTCTCCCATTTATTGGAGAGCTTTTATTTTTTTCTAATCATACATAAGATTTTAAATATTTGTTAACATATAAATGTAATTATAAAAAAGGAGATCACGTCATGTTCCAATTATTAGCAGTTTGTCCTATGGGATTAGAGGCTGTTGTTGCCAAAGAAATTCAAGAACTCGGATATGAAACACAAGTTGAAAATGGGCGCATCTTTTTCGAAGGTGATGCTAAAGCGATTGTAAAATGTAATTTATGGTTGCGTACAGCTGATCGTATTAAAATCGTAGTTGGCCGCTTCAATGCCAAAACATTTGATGAACTTTTTGAGAAGACGAAATCATTACCTTGGGAAGACATTATTGATAAAGAAGGCCAATTTCCTGTTCAAGGTAGAAGTGTTAAATCTACACTTTATAGCGTGCCAGACTGCCAAGCAATTACAAAAAAAGCAATTGTGGAACGCTTAAAGAAAGCATACGATGAAAAAGGTTGGTTAAACGAAAGTGGCGCGAAATATCCTGTTGAAGTAGCTATTTTAAAAGATAACGTCTTACTAACCATTGATACATCGGGCTCTGGTTTGAATCGACGTGGCTACCGAATTGCTCAAGGGGAAGCACCGATTAAAGAAACATTGGCTGCAAGTTTAGTTCGATTAGCAAATTGGAAAGGAGAAACACCTTTCATTGATCCATTCTGTGGTTCAGGTACCATTGCGATAGAAGCTTGTTTAATTGCTCAAAATATCGCACCTGGATTCAATCGTGATTTCGTTTCTGAAGAATGGAATATTATGCCACCTAATATATACGATGAAATGAGAGACGAAGCTGATCAGCAAGCAGATTATGATAAAGATATTCAAGTATTTGCATCCGATATAGATCCTGAAATGGTTGAAATTGCTAAACGTAATGCTGAAGAAGTCGGCTTAGCAGATATTATTCAGTTTAGTGTGAAAGATGTTAATACATTAACGATTGATACGGATAACCCTGTTGCCTTAGTTGGGAACCCTCCGTACGGCGAACGTATTGGGGATAGAGAAGAAGTTGAAGAAATGTATCGTTATATTGGTAAGTTGATGAACCAACATGCACATCTATCAACCTACATTCTTACTAGCAACAAAGAATTCGAATTCTTAGTTAATCGAAAAGCGACTAAGAGAAGAAAATTATTCAATGGTTATATTGAATGTACTTATTATCAATATTGGGGTAAAAAACCAACTAAGATATAATTTTTATTAAATTTGTAAATTTTTCTTGATGTATCTAATAATATTTAATTAATTTAATCAATTCATTAGCGCTCTTATTATTACTGATGTAAAGTGATAGTAAGAGTGTTAAATTTAGATACAACTACATATATTTTTATACATCATAGTTAGGAGAGAAATCATATGCAAACAGTTTTAATTATTGGCGCAAACGGTAAGGTCTCTATCGAGGCTACTAAAATATTTTTAGAGGATTCAAATTTTAATGTTGATTTATTTTTAAGAAATGCACATCGAATTCCAGATTATGCATCAAATCGAGTGACAGTATATGAAGGCGATGCAAAAAATGCGAAAGATTTAGAACAGGCATTAGATAAAGTTGATGTTGTCTTTGCGAGCCTATCTGGTTCATTAGATGTTGAAGCACAAGCGATTGTAGATGCAATGTCTAAAAAAGATGTAAAACGTCTAATCTTTGTAGCTGCCCCTGGGATTTATGATGAATTACCGCCTAAATTTAATGCATTTAATCAATCTCAATTTGGAGAAAAATTAACTAAATATCGTAAAGCAGCAGACATTATTGAAGCGTCAACACTAGATTATACAATTATACGTCCTGCTTGGCTTACATTTAAGAATGAAACAGATTACGAAGTTACTTCAAAAGACGCTCAATTTAAAGGAACAGAAGTTTCACGTCGAAGTGTTGCAAGTTTAGCTGTCCGAATTGCTAAAAACCCAAAACTATACTCAAAAGAAAATATTGGCGTTAATAAACCAAACACCGATGGAGATAAACCTGCTTGGTTTAATTAACAATTCTTTATATTTGTTTCAAACTAGTGTTGTGATAAAATTTAATAAATAGGTAGCTTGGCAGAATTGATATTGTAATGCCGTTCATTCAATTCTATAGAATACTACCATTTTTAAAATAGCCTGTTACATTTAGTATGTCTCAAGCTCTTACTTTTTTTATTAGAATGTTTGAAATAAAGGGGACTTAGCATGGCTAATAATGAACAACTGGATATTTTATATAAATTAAAAAAGGAAGTTGAAAAATCTAAAAACTTAACTTTAGTACATACCATTAATCAAGTCATTAAAAAAGTATATTTAAATCAATATACTGCTTCTTTTGTAGGACACTTTTCAGCGGGTAAATCAACTTTAATCAACTTATTATTAGAACAAGATATTCTTCCAAGTTCACCAGTACCAACAACAAGTAATACTGCAATTGTATCTGTTTCAGATAAACAAGGTATTATAGCCAATTTAGAAAATCAACAATATTCTAAATTAAAAACTTATGATGAAGTTAAAAAAATGAACCGTTTAAATGTAGATGTAGAATCTGTTGAGATTAATTTTCCATCTACAAAATTTAAAAATGGCTTTACTTTGCAAGATACACCTGGCGTAGATTCAAACGTTGCTACACATCAATCCACTACTGAACAATTCATGTACACAAGTAATATTCTATTCTATACAGTAGATTATAATCATGTACAATCAGCCTTAAATTTTCAATTTATTAAACGAATGAATGATGTAGGGATTCCTGTCATCTTTATCATTAATCAAATTGATAAACATAATGAAGATGAAATTACTTTTGAAACTTTTAAAGAGAGAGTCAATAAGTCAATTGAGGATTGGGAGATTAATCTAACAGATATCTTTTATGTGTCTAAATTCGATCACCCTGAAAATGAACTATCACGCCTCTCTCAGTATTTAATAGAGAAAGATAATAACAGAGAAGCTATTGAAGATTATGTCAATCGTACAGTGAAATTCATTACAGAAGCACAATTAGGATATATTCAAAATGAGCTACAAGATATATTGGAACAACTTAACATTAATGAAGATGAATTTGAACAAGCTTACGCCAAGTTTCAACAAAATCAAGCTGTTAGTGAAGAAGCTAGACTTTTGAATAATCCTGATCAATTATTAAGCTTTTTAAAACAAAAGCGTAAAGATGTATTAGATAACGCATATATAATGACGCATGACATGCGTGAAGAAATTAGACAATACCTTGAAAGTATGAGTGACGATTTTAAAGTTGGAGGCTTCTTAAATAAAAAGAAGAAAAAGCAAGAAGAACAAGAAGCGCGACTACAAAATGTTGTAACTAAATTACAAGATAAGATGAATCAACAAATTCGACAACCACTAAGAGAGGATATGTCGTTCTTAACTCGCTTTATTAATAATTCCGAGGTGAATCATGACATTCTAAATCAGCATTATGATATTGATTCAAGTTTAATTTCAAATTTATATCAACCTCAAACGAGTATAAGTAATACGTATGTACTTACTTTCAGTGATGACGTGCTAAAAGCAATCAGAAATGATGTAGAAAAACAATCTAATCCATTGTTTGATAAAGCAATTAAGTATACACAAGCGCAAGATTTAACTGAGGAGACGACTGATGACTTACAAATTTACGAGCATTATCTAGAGTTACAAAATTTAAAATCATCTCTAACTACTAAGAATTATTTACATTATTATATCCATATGGAAGATTCTTTAGATAAATTAATAGGTAGAACTGAGGCAAATTATGTTCTAGAAGATACCGAACAGGCTACCACAAACGATGAGGACGCATCAAATCATCATTCGAATGTTAATAACATTAATGAAGTTAATATTCAAGCAGCATTGGGTATTATTAATCCTGTACCTTTATTTGAAAGAACGAAAAAAGATATTAAAGATACATTAGAACGATTAGACAATAAGTTAGTTAAAATTGGTGTATTTGGCACATTCAGTGCAGGTAAAAGTAGTTTAATTAACGCTTTATTAGGGGGACAATATTTAGTCAGTTCACCAAATCCAACTACTGCAGCGACGACTGAATTATCATATGGAGAGAATAGTCAGATTACACTTAAAACTGAAGAACAACTATTAAGCGAACTTAATCAACTGATTGAATATCACGATGTTTCTTTTGACACACTTGACTCATTTATCAATTCTGATATTCAACGTTTAAAGCGTCAATTAGAAAAGAACCAACTTGCCTTTGTAAGCGCAGTTCACAAACATTATTCGATGTATAAAGATATGTTAGAAGAAGGTGCTAAACATGTGATTTCTCGAGAAGAAATTAAGAAATGGAGTGCCGAAGATGAATTCGCTACATTTGTTAAGACTGTCCATATCAATTTACCGATAGAATGGCTTAAAGGAAAAATCATTGTTGATTCTCTAGGTTTACATTCTAATAATCAACGACATACAAATGAAACTGAACAAATTTTGACTTCATCTGACTTAATTTTATATGTGAGTTATTTTAATCATTCCTTTACAGATAACGATAAACATTTTATTGAACATATGAAAGAAATGAATCAACTTAATGAAAATCAAGCATTTAAAATGGTCATCAATGCGGTAGACTTAGCAGAAAGCACTGATGATTTAAACGCTGTGAAACATTATGTTAAAGATGCGCTCACTCAAGTCAACCTAAAATCAGATATCTTTGGCGTTTCAAGTAGACAAGCACTGAAACAAAGCGATGAAGGCATTAATCAATTACGACAAAGTATTGATCAATTTGTAGAAATAGATTCAAATCGTATATTAGAACAACAAATGGTTAAGCAGCTTGAACAAATCAATCTTTCATTTGAAGAAATGATTCATGACTATCAAACAAACCAATCTCATATTGAGCAACGTCAACAGCAATTAAAGCAATATCAAAATAAGCAAAGATTATCAAATCAATTGTTAATGACTACGGAACAACATACTAATAATGAGGTTGAAGATCAGATTTATCATTTAAATGGAAGATTAAAGTTACAATTATTAGATGATGTTAAAAGTGTTTATAATAGTCAAATGACTCAAAATAGTGATTTTAATGATGAAAAGAAAATTTCTTCTAAAACATTTTTAGACCAAATTCACCAACGCCTGTATTTGGAACAAAGTCTATTAGTTGAGCATATAAAAAAATATTATAATCATCAACTTAGCGATCAAGTCGCACCAATACTACAAAAATTAAACCAATTGCATGTGTTTATTAATCCTGAGTTTAATGTCACGCCTGAATTTACTGAAAAAGCATTTTTACGTATAGATTTAAACGATATGCTTGCTACATTACCTAAACAATTAACTAAACGAAGAATTCTTAATCCTAATACTCAAAGAGCATTGCAAGAACAAATTAGTATAAGCACACTTGAATTATTACAAAATCAAATGAGTGAATTCAGACAAGCATTAATTCAATTTGTTGCCTCAATGAATGAAGAGGCAGAAGATAAATTTGCGCAACTTGAAGGTGCAATTCAAAGCCAAATTGATGAATTAGTATCATTTAATTTGGACAATACTTTAATTGAACAATTACAAACAGCGCATCAAAAATTAAATGCACTATTAAAATAGAAAGAAGGCACAATCTATGGAAAATCGTGTCCTATTAGTGGATGGAATGGCTTTACTTTTTAGACATTTCTATGCAACTAGTTTACACAAACAATTTATGTATAATTCAAAAGGGGTACCAACTAATGGTATCCAAGGATTTGTCAGACATATTTTTACAGCGATTAATGAAATTAAACCTAGCCATGTTGCAGTTTGTTGGGATATGGGACAATCAACATTTAGAAATGAGATGTATAGTGCTTATAAGCAAAACCGTCCAGCGCCTCCAGAAGAACTCATACCTCAATTTGATTATGTCAAAGACATTTCAGATCAATTTGGTTTCATTAATGTAGGTATGACAAATTATGAAGCTGATGATGTTATAGGTACGCTTGCAAAATCTTTTTCAAAAAATAATGAAGTTCACATCATCACTGGAGACAAAGACATCTTACAATGCATCAATGAAAAAGTAGAAGTGTGGCTAATTAAAAAAGGATTTAACATATATAATCGCTATACTTTAACACGTTTCAATGATGAATATCAGTTAAATCCGCAACAACTGATTGATATTAAAGCATTTATGGGTGATAGTGCAGACGGATATCCCGGTGTAAAAGGGATAGGCGAGAAAACAGCTCTCAAATTAATTCAAACCTATGGAAGTGTCGAAAATGTGCTGTCTAATATTGATAAATTAACACCTGCACAACGCAAGAAAATTGAAAGTGATAAAGATAACTTAACTTTATCCAAACGCCTAGCCGAAATATATACTGACGTACCACTTAATAGTATTGAAATATATAAAGATATGGCTTACGCACATTCAATTAATCACATACTTTCAATTTGTAATGAACATGAACTATATGTATCGGGTAAATATATTTCATCGAAGTTATAACGGACGCAATGAGTTTGGAACATATATAAAATAATGATGTATTTTGGAAATTTGCAGTAGCTGACTGAACTGAGAAGGCGCTTAAACCGAGCTTTTCTCAGTTCTACTCATCTTTGCGGGAGGGGGTCCTAGCAAAGCGCATTTTACTAAGACATTTTATAAACAAAGCAAGATAGGAGTGGACGATGAATTTTAAAAGCATCCCGTTCCACTCTTTATTTTTTCATTAATTTTAAATGCCGCTCAATTCATAAATTAATTTATTTTATTGACAAAAATTCTAATTCACAGTGAATTGAATTAGTGCTACAATTAAAGAGAACAACAATTGAATTGTTCATTTCATAATGATAATTGAAATTTAATACCCGAGAGGAGTTGTAAAACTTTTGTCGAGTAATTTTTTTGTGTTTAAGTGACACTTAAAATTTTGACAATAATAACGGTAACTTAATTATCAACCTTTTTGATATTGAGCTATGTGTTATCGGAATTACTTTTCAATCATGCTCATAACATCAACATCAAGAATATACAACATAGAATAGGAGAGACGCGCATCAATGAATCATCGAGATAAATTGCAGAAATTCAGTATCCGAAAGTATGCAGTGGGAACATTCTCAACTTTAATTGCCACGCTCGTATTTCTAGGGACGCATACGGATCAAGCGCATGCAAGTGAGAATGCTAATGCTACCGTAGAAAAAGCTAAGACGAATACTGATACACAAGCAAACCGAGACATAAATAGTTTTCAAAATGATGCAACAACAATTCAAAGTAAGCAAACGTTAAATGCAACTGTAGATAATAATAATCAGTTACAGCAAATTGATAAGCCTTCCACTGAAAAAAGCGCTTTGAACTCTAAGACTGATGACAAAGTATTAACTGATACATCAACCTCTTCTAATAAAGAAATAAAAGAGGAACGTTCATCTGTCATTCAAAATGAAACATCAGAACCGCTGAAGTCGAAGTCGTCTTCAGTTGCAAAAAATCAATTAACTCATCAACAAACGCAGTCTTCTAATTCAAAACCATCTCAACAAATAGAAGATAAATCAGATAAACACCAAATAGTGGAATCAGACAATAAGGCAAATGTAGACCTTAAACGTTTAACTAAAGTGTCTCATCTTACTCAAGAAATCCAAAGCAAGATACCAGAAGCGAGTGCTTTAGAACCAACTAATTCTCGTATTGAGGAAGCTAGACAATTAGTTATAGAAAGTAATCATCTTACTCAATCTAGTAATGTATCACAACAGTCCCTTATTGATTTAATTAAAAGGCTAGAACGCACTCGTAATTCATTAGCAAATATTATTACGAGATCACATTCAGGTAAACGTGACCCAAGAAATGGCCAACATATTACACCAGGTAGTAATTTTAGATTTACTACATTAAACGGGCGTTGGAATTCAGGTAGAAACGTTATTGTGTATCAACGTAACTATGCTTCATTACCTGATGGTAGAGCCCTTGGAACAGGTCAACAAGCTAACGGTGTAGAAAGTATTACATCAAGAAAAACAGTTATGCGTGCATATTATAAACATGATGGTAACTCTAAATACTTAGTTTATGATGTATTCTTTAATAATGACGGAATTAACTTCATACCTCCCGGTTCTCAACAACGTTTAGGTATGGCTTTGCTATTACCTTACAAAGTTATGAAACTTAATTCAGATGGTTCATTCGCTAGCGATTCAGTTAAAAATCTTTCTTACGCAGCATATGAAAGAAGAAGTGGTCGTAATAGTTTATTAAGTGAATCACCTAGTGATTTCATTATCGATCCAGATAATAGCACTCAAGTGATTGATATGCTAAGAAGTAATCAACGTGATTTCGGTCATACAACTTTTTATCTTAGTTTCGGTGTTCGACCAGGTAAAAGCTTCAATGCAGATGCTAACGAATATTTCCATTCAAATAGAAATAATCCTGATTTAAGAAAAGCAGTAGAAGATCAAAGAGGGAAATTTAGTGGCTGGAACTATGGTATTGGGATACAAGTAGACCCTAACCATCCTGAAGGCGCAAATCGTGCGTATCATATGCATCTTGAAGTTAAATTAAGAGACAACGTGACTACAGCAGAATTGGAAAATGCATGGTCATATGCTAATACAGCTGCAATGGGTGGTGTGAGTAAATCTGCTTATACAGTTTTATCAGGTCGTATATTGCCAGAAGATAGTGCATTACCTTCAATTGAGAATCAACCACCAGTAAAACCCGTTATCAATTCAAACTTAGTAGGTAAAGCGACGACAGTATCAGTTATCGATGTCTCTACTGACCCAAATACTAAAGTTGAGATTTTCGATAAAAACGGAAATAAAATTGGAACAGGAACAACAAATGCCAGTGGTCATGCTTACATTACACCAACAAGTCCCATTCCTGAGGGTAATGTCACTGCCAAAGCATACAATCACAGTGATGAATCAAAAGTTTCGACGTCTGATCCAAAATTCGCATCAGATACAACACCACCATCTACACCTGTGATTAACACAAACTTAGTATATAAAGCTGGAACATTAACACCAATTGATGTTTCTACTGACCCTAATTCACATGTTGCATTAATCGATAAGAATGGACAAATTTTTGGTGCTGGTACGACAGATGCTAGTGGTCATGTCATCATTACGCCAGATCGCCCAATCCCAGAAGGTAGTGTAACTGCGAAAGCAACAGATAATGCCTTACATCCGAATAGTTCAGTTTCTAATCCAGTTCAAGCGACAACGTTAATTCCAGTAATAAAACCCGTTATTAATACGGATGTTTCAGGTAAAGCATTTTCTTCTCCTGTCATAGATATTACAACCACACCTAACACGCGTGTCGAATTATTAGATAAACATAATAATGTTATTGGACGAGGCATTACCGGCTCAAATGGTCATGCATACATTACACCTGACCATTATCTATTTGAAGGTAATATTACAGCGAAAGTATATGATCAAATAGATGCAACTAATAACGCAACATCTGATCCAAGACATGTTACAGATACAACACCACCTAGAAAACCGGTTATTAATACTAACTTAGTAAATAAAGTTGGAACAAGAACGCCAATTGATGTTTCTACTGATGTATTAACAAGAGTAGAAATTTTTGATGAGAATGGAAAGAGTTATGGCGTTATCATCACAGGCATAGATGGTCACGGAATCATTACACCTAGAGAACCATTACCATTGGGTAAAATATTCGCTAGAGCTTCAGATGGCGCAGAAACACCAAATACAATAGATTCAGATCATGTACCAGTAACAGATACAATTCCACCTACAGTGCCGACAGTGGATACAAACCTAATTGGTAAAGCAACGACGTTAACACCAATAACTGTTACAACTGACCCTAATACTAGAGTAGATTTGATCGATAAAAATGGTCATATTATAGGTACTGGCACAACAGATAATAATGGTCACGTCACTATTACACCGACTAAACCTATTCCAGAAGGTGACGTTACTGCGAAGGCAACTGATAACGCGGAACATCCAAATAGTTCTACGTCAGATCCAGTTAAAGCGACGGATACAACGCCACCAACTACTCCAACACTGGACACAGATTTAGTTGGTAAAGCAGGTACTCAAACGCCAATCACTGTGACTACGGATCCAAATACTAAAGTCGAATTATTAGACAAAGATGGCAATGTCATTGGTTCTGGTACGACAGATAGTAATGGTCGTGTGACGATTACACCAACGGTGCCTATTTCGGAAGGTAACGTGACTGTGAAAGCAACGGATAACGCAGAACATCCGAATAGTTCTACGTCTCAACCGAAGAAAGCAACTGACTTAACACCTCCGGTGAAACCTTCAGTTGTTGGTAATTTAGTGGGTAAAGCGGGTACGAAAGACCCTGTTGAAGTTATAACTGATCCGAATACACATGTTGATTTACTTGATAAAGATGGTAATGTCATTGGTTCTGGTACGACAGATAGTACGGGTCATGCGACAATTACACCAACGGTGCCTATCCCTGAAGGTAATGTGACTGTGAAAGCAACGGATAACGCAGAACATCCGAATAGTTCTACGTCAGATCCAGTTAAAGCTACTGACACAACACCTCCGACGGAACCAGTTGTTACGGATGATTTAACTGGTAAGGCAACAACTAAATCACCAATCACTGTGACTACGGATCCAAATACTAAAGTCGAATTATTAGACAAAGATGGCAATGTCATTGGTTCTGGTACGACAGATAGTAATGGTCGTGTGACGATTACACCAACGGTGCCTATCCCTGAAGGTAACGTGACTGCTAAGGCAACTGATAATGCCGAACATCCGAATAGTTCTACGTCTCAACCGAAGAAAGCAACTGATTTAACACCTCCAGGTAAACCAATTGTTACTTCGAATCTGACTGGTAAAGCAACGACTACTGATCCTGTTGAAGTTACTACAGATCCGAATACACATGTTGATTTACTTGATAAAGATGGTAATATCATCGGTTCTGGTACGACAGATGATACTGGTCATGTCACAATTACACCGACTAAACCTATTCCGGAAGGTGACGTGACTGCTAAGGCAACGGATAACGCCGAACATCCAAATAGTTCTACGTCAGATCCAGTTAAAGCGACGGATACAACGCCACCAACTACTCCAACACTGGACACAGATTTAATTGGTAAAGCAGGTACTCAAACGCCAATCACTGTGACTACTGATCCGAATACAAAAGTTGAATTATTAGATAAGGATGGCAATGTCATTGGTTCTGGTACGACAGATGATACTGGGCATGTCACTATTACACCAACGGTGCCTAT
>NZ_JAESLA010000041.1:60593-65631 GCF_017892405.1 Staphylococcus sp. GDY8P85P
ACCTATTCCGGAAGGTGACGTTACTGCGAAGGCAACAGATAACGCGGAACATCCAAATAGTTCTACGTCAGATCCAGTTAAAGCGACGGATACAACGCCACCAACTACTCCAACACTGGACACAGATTTAGTTGGTAAAGCAGGTACTCAAACGCCAATCACTGTGACTACTGATCCAAATACAAAAGTCGAATTATTAGACAAAGATGGCAATGTCATTGGTTCTGGTACGACAGATGATACTGGCCATGTCACAATTACACCAATGGTGCCTATTCCGGAAGGTAACGTGACTGCCAAGGCAACTGATAACGCGGAACATCCGAATAGTTCTACGTCTCAACCGAAGAAAGCAACTGACTTAACACCTCCGGTGAAACCTTCAGTTGTTGGTACTTTAGTTGGTAAAGCGGGTACGAAAGACCCTGTTGAAGTTATAACTGATCCGAATACACATGTTGATTTACTTGATAAAGATGGTAATGTCATTGGTTCTGGTACAACAGATAGTACGGGTCATGCGACAATTACACCAACGGTGCCTATCCCTGAAGGTAATGTGACTGTGAAAGCAACGGATAACGCAGAACATCCGAATAGTTCTACGTCAGATCCAGTTAAAGCTACTGACACAACACCTCCGACGGAACCAGTTGTTACTGATGATTTAACTGGTAAGGCAACAACTAAATCACCAATCACTGTGACTACTGATCCAAATACACATGTTGATTTACTTGATAAAGATGGTAATGTCATTGGTTCTGGTACAACAGATGATACTGGTCATGTCACAATCACACCGACTAAACCTATTCCGGAAGGCTATATTTATGCTAAAGCGATTGATAATGCAGAACATCCGAATAGTTCAATATCTAAACCAGTAAAAGCTACTAAACTGATTAACAAGCCTCATAAAACAACAGAAAAAGAAATTTCTAATGTATCTAAACACAAAGAGAAAAGAATTTCTAAAAATTCTGAGGATGACAGAAGAAGAAGCAAAGCTAATAATACTGAAAACATGGTAAATACTTTGCCAAATACTGGTAAAACAATGGATGAAAGCAACACTTTACCATATCTCATTACATTACTAGGAAGCTTTGTATTATTTATTAGTAGAAAAAAAGAAAGAAAAGATACTAAAAAGAAATAAATAAACTTATACACTTTCTAAATAAAGAAGTCCACTAAAATCTTAACCGATTTTGGTGGACTTTATTGTTTATAATTTTTAATACAGACATTTATGTATGGCAATACATCATTTACTTTTCATAACTATGTAAATTTTTTCAAATCTCATTAAAATATTCCATAGTTATCATTATCATTTTTAAAATTAAATATTAAAAATGCTCAAGTAACTAACGTCATTAAAAATTTACTGACGTAGTTATTTAACTTAATATATACAAATTGCAAATAGAATTTAAATATCTTTAATAACAATTCGATATGCAACATAACTATATATGAGTTTCAAAGAAAAAAACAAAAACATTAAAACATTTATAATAGAAATTTACAAGAAGTTATTTTACTTCAATACTCCAACAATACAATTATTATATAGAAAAGAACAATAATAAATATAAAGTCGTGCAATACATAACAACAAATGAATGCTATAATATTATTATAATAATTAAGTTGGATTTCTATCCTTAGTCTGAAATTTAACTAACAGTTAAGGTCAATAGCTAAAATGAATAAATATTTTATAAATGATACATCCATTAGCCGATTTAAACACCCAAGACTGTTATAAATTAATTATTTACATTAAAAGTGTAAAGGAGAGTATTGCACCTATGAATCAACATAATCAATTACAAAAGTTTAGTATTCGAAAGTATGCAATTGGTACATTTTCAACATTAGTAGCCACATTTATATTTCTGGGAGTTACAAATCATGCGCAAGCGAGTGAATTAACAAATGCAACGCAACAACAGGATAAAAATAATTTAGAAGATGCTAATAAAGACGCTATTACAAAGTCAGTTAATTCTCCTAATGAGACAAAAACTCCAAACCAAATTCATTCAAATACTTTAAGTAACGCTAATGAACAATCACAATTTATTAAGCAAGATAGTAGTATATCGCAAACTAAAAATGAATCTCTAAAATTAGTATCTAGTCAAGCAACTAATAGCCATGTTAGAAATAAGAGAGCTACAAATTCAGATCCAGTTGACAACTCAGGTGTCAGAATTGATAATCCAAAAACTCCTTCGACATCCGTAGATCAGCAAGCACCTCTGATTAAGCCAACATTTATTACAAGTGTTGCAGATGCTGCTAACACTAAGAGACCTATAGAAATATTAACTTCACCAAATACAGATGTAGCATTGTTAGATAAAGATGGTGCAACCATGGGTACAGGTAGAACTAATGAAACTGGTCATGTTACGATCGTCCCTCAACAATGGATTCCTAAAGGTAATGTTTCTGCTAAAGCAACACGTGGATCAGAGAGCGTCACTTCAGATCCGATTGAGGCTTTAAACACTGACCCTCAGAATAGACCATTTGTAATTGAAGTTACTACAGATCCATTTACAAATATCGAATTACGAGATAAATACAATAAACCATTGGGCGCTTCAAGAACTAATGATAAAGGACATGCTTATATCGTACCAACTAGACCAATTCCTGAAGGTAATGTAACGGCAGTAGCTACAGATGATAGTGGAAACTCATCTACTTCTGATCCTAAAAAAGCAACTGATACAACGCCTCCTGACAAACCTATTATTCATACAAATTTAGTAGATAAAGTAGACACAGTAACGCCAATTGAAATCACAACAGATCCTAATACTAAAGTTGAATTATTTGATAAGGATAATTATTTATTAGGAAGTGGTATGACGGATAATAATGGCCATATTACAATTATTCCAAACAAACCGTTAACAGAAGGGCCACTAACTGCTAAAGCGACAGACGATGCTGAAACACCAAATAGTAGCTTTTCAGACCCAGTTGAAGTTACAGATTTAACGCCACCAGTTGCGCCAAATATGGAAACGGATTTAACAGGAAAAGCAGGGACACAAACACCAATCGAAGTAACTACGGATCCTAATACACATGTAGAGATTTTCGATAAGGATGGCAATAGCCTCGGTTCGGGAGACACAGATTCATCTGGACATGTAACGATTATTCCGTCTAGACCTATTCCTGAAGGCAATATCATTGCTAAGGCTACTGACAATGCAACACATCCAAATAGTTCTACTTCGCAACCTAAAAAAGCAACCGATACAACACCTCCAGTTGCACCAACGTTTGATACAGATTTAGTTGGAAAAGCGGGGACACAACTACCAATTAAGTTAACTACAGATCCTAATACACATGTAGAAATTTTTGATAAAGATGGTAATAGTCTTGGTTCGGGAGACACAGACCCATCTGGACATGTAACAATTGTTCCGACTAGACCTATTCCAGAAGGTAACGTGATTGCTAAAGCGACGGATCATGCTGAAACACCAAATAGTTCAACATCAGAACCTGTCAAAGCTACGGATACAACACCGCCAACCAAACCATCAGTGGTTGGTACTTTAGATGGTAAGGCAGGCACAATCGATCCTGTTGAAGTAACCACTGACCCAAATACTAAAGTTGAATTGTTGGATAAAGATGGTAACGTGATTGGTTCAGGAACTACAGACAGTAATGGACACGCATTTATTACACCAATCTCACCGATTCCAGAAGGTAATGTATTTGTTAGAGCGACAGATGATGCTGAGACACCTAACAGTTCTACCTCAGATCCTGTTAAAGCTACAGATACAACACCACCAACTGTACCAACATTTGATGCAGATATTTCTGATAAAGGAGGGACTCGTACACCGATATCAATAACTACGGATCCTAATACACATGTTGATTTGATTGATAAAAATGGTAATGTGATTGGTTCAGGAACTACAGACGCAAATGGACATGTAACCATAACGCCAACCGTACCAATCCCAGAAGGCAATATTTATGCTAAAGCGACAGATAACGCTGAACATCCGAATAGTTCACTATCAAAACCAGTTAAAGCTACATTGTCTGATGATGACAAAAATAATCGAAATCGAAAAAATGTTAAGGTTGATCAAAGTGATTCAAACTATGGTCACCAAAATTTAAATGGTCAAGATAATCATAACTCAAAAGATCACATTTCAAATAAACACAATCATAATGGTATCCAAACATTACCTAACACAGGTCTCACACATAGCGATGCATCATCTACAGCTTTATTTACTGCATTACTAGGTGGTTTAGCATTATTAACAAAACGACGTAAAAAAGAGCATAAATAGATAGTTGACGATCTAAAGTTATCCCCCCCTAATTAATTCTAAATTAGGGGGGGATGTTACATTTTTATATTATTTTTTCCTTTTTGTCAGTTTGAATAAAGCTTGTTGAGCATGTTGATTTGCTTCTTTGTTTTGTTCTCTAGGAACCCACTTTACAAACAACAATTCAAAGCTCTGCTCAAGTATTTCTAAATTTTCAAAATAGGGCTTGAATCGAATGTTTTTTACAAACCCTTGATTGACACTATCTTCAATCAATTTCGAATCTGTATATAATAGCGCATTCATTACATTCAGCTCACGAGCATGTTCAAGTGCATAAATTAAGGCAGCCCATTCCGCACTATGATTATCCATTTCACCTAAGTCATGCGTATATACATATTTCTTATCATCTTCCTTAATTACTATGCCACATGTACTTCTTCCAGGATTGCCTTTAGTCGCTGCGTCGAAGTAAATTTTCGCCATAAAAATTTTCACCTTTTCATCAAGTCATTGATTTAATCATAACAAATTAAAAATGAATAGAATAGAAAGAGACTGGGACATAAATAATATAATTATGCTATTTTGCAATTTCGTAGTAGCTGACTGAACTGAGAAGGCGCTTCAATCAAGCTTTTCTCAGTTATAGTCATCCCTGCGGGCGAGGCCCCCAACAAAGAGAATTTCAC
>NZ_JAESLA010000041.1:65665-69960 GCF_017892405.1 Staphylococcus sp. GDY8P85P
CTGGGAGTGGACGACGAATCTAAAAAGAATTCTGTCCCACTCCCAAGTTAGTGAAATACGATCTATTACGTATTATTAAATTCATTAACATAAATATAGCTGGGATTGAGTGTCCCAGCTAAGCATATTTTGAGGAAAAAGTCTTACAACCATAGTGTGTTGCATTTAATATCCTTCATCTAATTTATGAATTCGACCTTTACGATACATAGATTTAGCTACATAACCGAATGGTACGTTGAAAATTGTCGAAATTAGTTTTAATAAATACGTTGTTATAAATATTTCAAATACAACCATATTGGGTAAAGTACCTGCAAAAGCAATTGTAACGAACAGTGCTGTATCAATAATTGAACTTAACATTGTGCTTCCGTATGCACGTATGATAAACGTCTTATCTGAACTAAATATTTTCTTAATAGCAGAAAAGATGAATACATCAACATGTTGTCCAATTATATACGCAATAATTGAACCTAATGCAATTCTAGGAACTAAATCAAAAATCGTTGAGAGTGATTTTTGAGCCATATCCTCAGGTGCTGGTATAAAATGAAGAGACATTTGCATCACAATGATCATGACCAACGTGGATGAAAAGCCTAACCACACAGCTCTTTTAGCAACTTTGCGCCCATATATATCATTTAAAATATCTGTTGCTAAATAAATTGACGCAAACATCACATTACCTAAAGTAGCAGATATGCCAAAAATATGAACTGTTTTTATTACTTGAATATTAGCAATAATAGTTCCAATTGCAACCCAGGCAATTAAACCTTGTTTACCAAAACATCGGAACATTACCACCATTAAAATAAATGTAACAAGAAACGATGCTACACCAAAAATCTCATTATACATAAAAATCCTCCTAAATTTTGATGATGCGGGTGTTTAGAAACCGCAAAAACAACTTATTTATTTTATAGCAATTTATTGGCAATTGCAATAACCATAATCACTTACATAATCATTTATCAATTATTAAATCGATTATTTCAAAATAACTCCAAATTAAGTTATACTTGTTCCATGCTTATAATAAAGTAATACTGTGCTTAAGGAGTGACGGTTATACTTACACATTCCGAAAAAAATGCAATTGATAAAATTGATGAATTAATGAACACTTATTGTGATAAATGCTTACTAAAAACACATATAAGAAAAACAGAAGGTAAAACACAGGCACACCATTTCTGTATTTCCGAGTGTTCAATTGGTAAACAAATCAAACAATTAGGAAATGAACTTCAATAGGAGGTAAGGACTATGCATATCGTTTCAATCGAAGAAACACCAAATCATAACACTATGAAAATAAATTTAAGTGAAAAGAGAGAAGATAATAAATCTAATACATTTACTTCTGCACAAGAAGGGCAACCGGATTTTATAAATAACTTATTTGAAATTGACGGTGTAAAATCAATATTTTATGTTATGGATTTTATTTCTGTTGATAAAGAAGCCAATGCAGATTGGAATAATGTACTACCACAAATTCAATCTACTTTTGAATAAAGCTTTATAAGGGGACATGTAGTTATGGAAATTGTACGAGTAGAGCCAACACCAAGTCCTAATACAATGAAAATCGTCTTGTCTGAAAAGAGGGAAGACAATAAATCTAATACATTTACACAAATAGATGAGCATCAACCTCAATTTATTAATGATTTATTAGCAATCGATGATGTCAAATCTATTTTCTACGTAATGGACTTCTTAGCTATCGATAAACAACCGAAATCTGATTGGGAAGTGGTCTTACCTCAAATCACTTCAACATTAAATAACGAATCATCTATTGATAGTGTTCAACAACCTGATGAACATTATGGTGAAATTAAAGCTGAGGCACTTATGTTTAAAGGCATCCCTTATCAAATTAAACTGACTACCGCTTCAGAAGAACGTCGCGAACAAATGCCAAACCATTTCGTTGATAGAATGTTAAAGACACAAAAAGACGGTGACAATGTTGTATTCTTACGTAAGTGGGAAGATCTTGGTATTAGATATGGTGAATTAGATGACGTTATGCATGAAGTATATGAAGAAATGATTGCACTATACCCAATTGAAAGGTTAGACGCGCTCGTTCAAACTGCATTAGAGACGGATATTGTAGTACCACAACAACAGTATCATCATGTTACTGTTAACGAATTTAAAGCAGCGTCTGATTGGAAAGATAAATTAAGAATGCTTAAAGCATTTCCATCACCAACAGTCGAAGATATAGATTTATTAGACCTAGCCTTACAAGAAGAAAAGGCACCATTAAGACGACAAGCCATTGTATTAATCGGCATGATTGAAGATAAAGAAATCCTTCCATATTTATATAAAGGCTTACATGATAAAAGCCCAGCAGTTAGACGCACCGCTGGAGATTGTTTAAGTGATTTAGGGTTTAAAGAGGCATTATCAGAAATGGAACAAGCTTTAAATGACCCACAAAAAATAGTCCGTTGGAGAGCGGCAATGTTTTTATTTGATGAAGGTGGACCAGAGCAGTTATCAAGTTTAAAATCACACGCCGACGATCCTGCCTATGAAGTTAAACTTCAAATAGAAATGGCAATTTCTAGAATTGAAAAAGGCGATGAAGCGTTAGGCTCTGTATGGAAACAAATTGCAAATCGCAATAAGTCATAAATTTCAAGAAAAACTAAAATAGGAGTGGAAATAATGAATCCTTATGAACAATATATGAAAGAATTAGCTCAACAAATGCGAGCTGAACTTACTGAAAATGGTTTTAAAAGTTTAGAAACAAGTGAAGATGTATCAAATTATATGAATAGTGTTAATGAAGAAGATACAACATTTGTAGTAATTAACTCTACATGTGGTTGTGCTGCTGGTTTAGCTAGACCCGCAGCTGTTGCAGTAGCTGAACAAAATGATAAAAAACCGACAAACAAAATCACAGTATTTGCTGGTCAAGACAAAGAAGCAACTCAAACAATGCGTGACTACATCCAACAAGTGCCTTCTAGTCCATCATATGCATTATTCAAAGGGACAGAATTAAAGCATTTTATTCCTAGAGAGCATATTGAAGGCCGTGACATTCAAGATATCTGTATGGATATTAAAGATGCATTTGATGAAAATTGTTAAGAAACCTATTTGAGTTTTTAGTCAATGCTAAATGCTTAAATTCACTATAAACTTGTTAAACAATTAACCATTTTGACTCTACAGCTTAGAAATTTCAAATCACTACTAAATGGCATTATTTATGAATACGTATTCATTAAAGATTGACTTACCAATCCCAAATATAAAATTAATAGTTAATTTTATATTTGGGATTTTTTTATTTTAATTTTATAAGTACGTATTATCTAGTATAATAATTAGTAATATAAACAATTCTAGGAGATGAACAAGATGTTAAATTCATTTGATTCAGCCTACCATGCTCTATGTGAAGAAATATTGGAAATTGGCAATCAACGTGATGATCGTACGCATACAGGTACTATATCTAAGTTTGGTCATCAATTACGTTTTGATTTGACCAAAGGTTTTCCATTACTTACAACGAAGAAAGTATCGTTTAAACTTATAGCTACTGAATTACTATGGTTTATTAAAGGCGATACAAATATACAATATTTATTAAAATATAATAATAACATTTGGAATGAGTGGGCATTTGAGAAATACGTACAATCAAATGATTACCACGGACCTGATATGACTAATTTTGGACATAGGGCGCTCCAAGACGAGGACTTTAATAAACAATACAAAGAAGAAATGTCTAAATTCAAACAACGTATATTAAATGACGATACATTCGCTAAAAAGTACGGAGATTTAGGTAACGTTTATGGTAAACAATGGCGAGATTGGGTAGATAAAGAAGATAATCATTTCGATCAACTTAAAACAGTAATTGATCAAATAAAGCATAATCCAAATTCTCGACGCCATATTGTTTCAGCATGGAATCCTACAGAAATTGATAGCATGGCCCTGCCACCATGTCATACGATGTTCCAATTTTATGTTCAAGATGGTAAGTTAAGCTGTCAATTGTATCAACGTAGTGCAGATATCTTCTTAGGTGTACCGTTTAATATCGCGAGCTATGCATTATTGACACATTTAATAGCAAAAGAATGTAATCTAGATGTAGGAGAATTTGTTCATACATTTGGTGATGCTCATATTTATTCTAATCATATTGAAGCAATTCAAACACAATTATCTAGAGATAGTTTTGAGCCACCAACCCTAAAAATGGTTCTATAATAAATTGGACT
>NZ_JAESLA010000042.1:0-72926 GCF_017892405.1 Staphylococcus sp. GDY8P85P
TGACATGGGATTCAATGGTTACGCAGAAAAGCATCATTTAGTTAAACAACAAGCACAGTCACCACAATCACAAATGAATACACAACTTAGTAAACAAGCAACGCATTCTCAACAAGAAGCGAGTCAATCTTCATTACATCACGAATTACCTATGACGGGCGAACGCACTTCAACAACACCATTTGTTTACAGTATTTTAGCTTTTATATTAGGTGTAGGTGTAATTAGCCTTAGACGTCAACTTATGAAATAAACAATAACTATATTTTTCTAATTATCTGTTACTTTTATTACTAAAGCATTTCTTTTATGCATATGATAAGTAAAGAAGCTATCGCAATAGGTGGTCTCACCTAGCGATAGCTTCTTTTTTATAATTCTAAACTAATAAGAGTTTAATGCCTCTAACGATATTTTGAATGAATAAATAAACACCGACTAAACCTAGTATAACGGCAATTACCCATGAACCAAATACAACCCAACTATCCATATTTGTTGAAGCGTTGCCCATAAAGCTAGCAGATATCATCAATGCGAATGGCGCTAATGCAAAGCAAATCCAAGTTAAAATATGGTTAAACAACGCTTTACGTGCGTGGGTTGATACTGGTTGGTCAGCGATGATCCACATTACAATTGGTAATAGTACTGGTGCAAAAAATACGCTTAAATAACTAATAGACGATGCAATATTTTCATTTCTGCTACCGTAATCGTCGTCATGTCTGTAGTTATATTTGTCTTTTACATCTTCCATAATCACTCACCTCAATTATATGTAAACATATTTAACTTAAGATTTTTAGGGAGAAAGCCCAAAATTACAACTCTGTAAGTTTCGGGAGCGTTCAACTCATTTGTCTATCTAACGCTATTATGATTAACGCTACCAATGTTAAATTAATTATTTAGTTTATTATGTCGCTAGCTTATTTTATTTATTGTTATAATATTAAAAAACAGACTAAGAAATAAATGTGAGGCATAACTATGGCAAATGAATTAGTAAATGAATGGCTAGAATTTACATCCATATACAATAACGTTTCAAAGCAGTTAGAACACGATTTAATGTCTCACCATCATCTTGCATTAAAAGAATTCTATGTCTTAATGTATTTAGATTGTGCAGAACATCATCAATTACCGTTGAAAGTGTTACAAACGAAAGTTGGTTTGAGTCAAAGTGCAATGTCTAGATTAGCAACAAGAATGGAATCAAAAGATTGTGGTGTGATACGACGACAAGGTTGTAGTGAGGATAAACGTGATGTTTACGCTGCTATGACAGATAAAGGACGTCATTTCTATAACGAAGTTAAAGTCACTTTTGAAAATACCTTACGTGATGTGTTCAAATCATAACACGAAACCCATGGTAGCGAGATAACACTCATATCGCGTGCATTATCTCCCCCATGGGTTTCTCTATATTATAAACTATCTTATTTTAATTGTTCTAATGCTTCTCTAATAGTAGTATCACCTGATTGAATATAGACCACTTGTTTATCTAATTGCGTTATATCTAATGCGTTGATTAATGTTGTTGCAACATCATCTCGTGGAATTGTGTAACCATTTGGGTCTCCTTCAATTGAGAAAGAAGCATCGATTTTGCCAGTACCTTCATCATCTTGTAATGGTCCTGGACGTACGATGGTATAATTCAAGTCTGATTGTTCAATATAGTAATCAGACATATGTTTGGCAACAGCGTATGGTCTCATCACATCAGACTCATTATCTGGGTCTGGACTATCTGTTGCGCTTAATTGTACTAATTTTTTTACGCCATTTTCGCTTGCTGCATCGACCACTTTTTTAGAACCCCAAAGGTCCACAAGAAGTGTTTTATCTGCACCAGTACTACCACCAGATCCAGCTGCAAAGATAACAGCATCAACGCCATCAAAGGCATTAGAGATGTCACCTTCTAAGTCAGCAACTACGACTTTGTCTGCGCCTACACTTTCTAATTCAGATACTTGTTCGTCTTTACGTACCAAAGCTACGGATTTATGTTCAGTGTCTTTCAACTGTGCTACTACTTTACGTCCTACAGCACCGTTTGCACCTACAACTAATACATTCATTCTATATCTCCTTTCATTTTGAAAATGCACACCATATTCATGCATGTGCATGCATTTTATTAACTACTATATGTATTACCGACTCTCTATATTTTAAACATCTCTATATAAAAAGAGTCGAATAAATACGTTTTAATATTTACTCGACCCTATCCAATCTATACTATTCGTTTACGTATAGCACCTGAAATCAAATCAACAATGGCTACCATAATCACTAAACCGATTAAAATAATACCTACTCGATCCCAAGAACGTGTTTGAAGTGCAAAAATTAAAGGTGTACCGATACCGCCAGCACCAATCAAACCTAAAATGGATGCAGAACGTAAATTCAATTCAAAGCGATATAATACGAGTGATAAAAATGATGGTAATATTTGTGGTATGACTGCAAAAATAAGTGTCTTAGTCTTATTCGCACCACTCGCTTTCAGTGCTTCTACTGAAGTAAAATCTAATCTTTCAATATCTTCGACGAATAATTTTCCGAGCATCCCTACTGAATGAATACCTAAAGCTAATACACCTGAAAATGAGCCTGGACCAACTGCTTTAATGAAAATGAGCGCCATAACGATTTCTGGAAATACACGAATCACACTTAATATCAATTTAGTCATGCCTGTTACCGGGCGAACTTTGATGAAATTTCGTGCACCTAGAAAAGCAAATGGAATACATATGACCGCAGCAATAAATGTACCTATTACCGCAATTGCAAATGTTTCAAGTAATCCACGTAATAAATCCTCACCCGCAGGAATATACACATAATCCCAATCTGGATGGAATAAGCCGTTAAAGATAGATTTTAAAATTTCGATAGATTTTGATTTTAATTCTAAGGCGGGCATCCCTACAAAGCCCCACGCTATAATTCCTAAAACAACAATAGCTATAATCCAATTTTTAATTAATTTTTGTTTTTGTTGTTTTGATTTAACAGGATACTTTTGTTCTAGCTTGTTTGTACTCTGTGTCATGCGAGTTGTTCCCTCACTTTCGAACTTGCATAGTCAATAATTACAACAATAACAAGTGTAAACAGGATAATCATCGCAGTTTTAGGATATTGGAATAAGCCTAGTGTTGAATCGTAAAACAATCCGATACCACCAGCACCCACAAGGCCAAGTACAGCTGAAGCACGAATATTAATTTCAAATGCGAATAACACATATGAGAAGAAAGTTGACATAATTTGTGGCACAACGCCAAAGACAATCCACTTTATTTTATTTGCGCCGACTGCCGTCATAGCTTCCATCGGTCCTGGATCGATGGTTTCTAGTGATTCATATAGTAATTTGGCAATTACACAGATTGTTAAGATAAATAGCGCTAATACACCTGGGATTTGACCAATGCCGAAGACAGCTACAAAGATAGCAGCTAATAATAAATCAGGTATCGTACGCACAATATTTAGGATAAAGCGTGCGGGAATCGAAACCCATTTTGTTTTAATGATATTGCTTGCACAAATTAGCGCAATTGGTATAGACACAATCGCACCTAAAAATGTCCCAACAATAGCCATTCGAATGGTGTCTAACATCGGTTTCAATATTGTATGTATATATGCCCAGTCTGGTGGCACCATTTGTCCAAAGAATGAACCAATTTGAGGTAACCCTACCATTAAATCGGCAAAGCTAAAGCCCGTGTATACGAAACTCCATACAACTAAAGCAACAACGATAAGCACTGTAAAACTTGTTTTAAGTGACATTTTTTTATTTAAATATTGATCATATTTATGCGTAGTAGGCGTTGTCATTTTAATCCACCCCTAGCTTCTCGTCATCTTTAAGCTTACGGCCATATATATCATTAAAGACTGCTTCTGTTGCTTCTTCAACAGGTCCATCATAAACAAGTTCTCCAGCACGAAGACCTATGATACGCGTACCATATTCAAGCGCTAAATCTACAAAGTGTAAGTTAATTAGAATTGTAATTCCTAATTCTTCATTAATTTTCTTTAAATCATCCATAACTTGCTTTGTTGTAAGAGGATCCAATGACGCAACAGGTTCATCCGCTAAGATAATTGCAGGTTCTTGTGCTAATGCACGTGCAATTGAAATACGTTGTTGCTGACCACCAGACAATTCATCAGAACGCTGATCATATTTATCTAGAATATTTACGCGCTCTAGCGCATCCATTGCCTTCACTTTATCTTCTTTTGGGAAAAGACCTAACACCATCTTCCAAGTTGGATGATAACCAACACGGCCACTTAATACATTACGCAATACAGATGATCGTTTCACAAGATTAAAGTGTTGGAAAATCATGCCAATATTACGACGCATCATTAATAGCGATTTACCTTTCGCTTTAGTAATCGATTTACCTTCAATAAGAATATCTCCGGATGTAATATCATGCAGTCGATTGACGGATCTTAATAGCGTTGATTTACCTGCACCCGATAAGCCAACAATAACTGCAAAATCTCCCTTTTCGATATTCAAATTGATATCTTTTAATCCTACATGACCATTGGGATATACTTTATTGACATCTTTAAATTCAATTTGACTCATTTAAATAGCACCCTTTATTTTTTACAAAGAACTTCGTGAGACAGAATTCTTCACGAATTCGTCATCGACTCCCAGCTTGCTTTGCTTGTAAAATCACTTTCGCGATTTTTTATGCTGGGGCTCGTCCGCAAGAATGATTAGAACTGAGAAATGCTTGATATAAGCGATATCTCAGTTCAGTCAGCTACTGTGAATTTATTGCGTAGCTTCAAAAATATTATTTTTGACCTTGCACTTCTTTGTCCCTTGTTTATCTACAATGTTTATTAGACTAAATTTAAATACTTTTTAATCGTATTATAGCTTCTTTTAATATTATTCTACGCTTATTTCATATCTTGAACTTGTTTTTCATATTTTCTTACAATATCAAAGTCTGAATCTTTCGCGTCTGTATATCCTTCGTGAGAATATACTTCACTGATAATTTTGTGACCTTCTTTTGTTTTAGAGATATCTTTAAATGCTTTTTTAAGTTTATCTTGGAATTTCTTATCCATATCCGGACGTACTGAAATCGTGTCATTTGGAATAGGTTCTGTTAATTTAATAATCTTAGTATCTTTAAATACATTTGGTTGGTCCTTTTTAACGATGGTACGTGCGTCTTGGAATACTGCTGCCGCATCAACATCACCGTTAAGTAATGAAATGACTGCTTGGTCGTGTCCTTTAACATTAACAATCTTCATATCTTTCGTTGCATCAATCCCCGCTTCTTCTTTAAGTGTTGAGATAGGGAATGTGTATCCTGCTGTAGAAGTTACATCTTGTAATGCAATCTTTTTGCCTTTTAAGTCTTTTAAGCTATTAATACCAGAATCTTTTTTAACTAATATTTCTGATTTATAGTCATCTACTAATTTTTTCGAATTAGAACCATCTTCATTAACGCCATAACGTTGTGCTTTTAACAACAAGTCTGCTGCTTTTTGATCATGTGCTAACGTGTACGCTGTTGGTGGAAGAAATCCAACATCCACTTTTTTAGATTTCATCGCTTCAACGATTGTATTATAGTTTGTCGATACAGATACCTTTACTGGAATTCCTAATTCTTTAGATAACAATTTTTCAAGTGGCTTTGCTTTTGCTTCAAGTGTGTCTGCATTTTGTGATGGCACAAATTGTACCGTTAATTCCTTAGGTGTGTAACCATCTTTACTAGAATCTGATCCGCTGTCAGCGCTTTTATTCTTGCTGTCTAATGAGCTATTATTTCCACACGCCGCCGCAAAAATAATAACTGTTAAAGCAAGCACTAAAAGATACTTCATTTGCTTCATAACTGTAATGCCCCCGTTCGATATGTATAAAATCGTGTAATTTGTCAATTTATATGACAATATAAGATTAGCACAATATTACTTGAAATAATATTTAATTATCATGAATTTTATATAAAATATATTTATATCGTTAAATTATTGTAAATCATTTCTAAATTTTTTCTTTAAAATCTAATTTGCCTGACTTTTTTACTATAATTTCTTTATATAACATTTATTCAAGATGTGTGCTCATGCATATCATATAGTGATGACTATTATTTTATTGTTCTAATGAAAGGATGTTACATATGACGCAACTTGGTCTTTATATCGTGAGTGATGTTCACGGCTATATTTTCCCTACTGATTTTTCACATGCAAATCAACAGTTACCTATGGGGTTGTTATATGCGAATCAGTTAATTGAAACATCAAGCAAACATGACGATATTCATTTCAAAATTGATAATGGCGATTTCTTACAAGGCGCACCATTTTGTAATTATTTAGTGTCTAAATTACAGACTAGCGAACCATTAACAACTATTTACAATCGTTTAAATTTTGATTTTGGAACAATTGGAAACCATGAATTTAATTATGGCCTGACATACCTTAACGACACACTCCAAACCCTTAACTATCCAGTGTTATGCGCGAATATTTTAGATTCACAACATCAACCTTTTACAGGTGAAGGCGTGCATTATTTTGAAAAGGGAGACCTCGTCGTGGGCGTGATTGGTCTAACTACACAATATATTCCGAACTGGGAACAACCACATCATATCGAAGGCTTAACATTTAAAAGTGCGGTTGAAACACTCGCACAAGTATTACCGAATGTCCGTAATAAAGCTGACATCGTTGTCGTGTCATATCATGGTGGATTCGAGTGTGATGTAGATACAGATGTGCCGACTGAAGATTTAACTGGAGAAAATGAAGCGTCTGAAATTCTACGTCGTTTCCATAAAAGTATCGATGTCTTGATTACAGGTCATCAACACCGCGATATCGCAACAGTGAAGTATGACACCGCCGTTATACAACCTGGAACACGTGCCACACAAGTCGGTAAAGTGACGCTAACGATTGATGATCGTAACCGCATTAGTCATAAAGAAAGTACATTATTGCCTGTAATGCCTGATACAGATTTCAGCCTGTTACCCGAAGATGCTAAGCTATTAACACAATTAGAGGACTGGCTAGATACAGAAATTACGACCCTACCAGAACCTATGTTAGTAGAAGACAAGTTTAAGGCTCGAATGAAACCTCATCCACTCATTAATTTAATCAATGTTATGTTACTAGAGAACAGTGGTGCTGATATTGCAAGTACGGCGCTCTTTGACTCAGCAGCCGGATTTAATACACGTATTACAATGCGAGAAATCATCAATAATTATCCATTTCCAAATACGTTTCAAGTTTTGAAACTCACTGGTGCAGGTATTAAAGACGCTTTAGAAAAATCAGCAAGCTATTTCGCACTTAATGACGAAAACGAAATAACCATTAATGATGCTTTTTTATATCCAAAACCACAGCATTTTAACTATGACATGTATGGCGGTATCACTTATACCATTCATGTAGGAGAACCTATTGGTCAACGCGTAACTGATATTAAGGTTGGCAATGAACCACTTATCAGTGATAAAACTTATACCATTTGTGTCAACAACTATCGTGCTGTAGGTGGTGGCAATTACAACATGTTCGCCAACGCACCTGTTGTCAAAGACATTCAAAAAGAAGGCGCGCAACTTTTGATTGATTTCATTACCAATAACGATTTGTCTAACATTCCACAAGTCGTTAATTTTAAAGTTCAGCAATAATTTTTCTTCTCATACCGCCCGGATAATGTACAATATATGTGTAAATATCCACATCAGGAAGGGAGTTCATCTTTATGAGCGAATTTTTAGCAGCGATTGTCGGAGGTATCTTTGCGCTAATTGGGACATTTTGGGGCATTAAATATCAAATCACTAAAGAAAAAGAAGAAAAACGTGAAGATTATAAAAATGACATTTTGAGTATGATTGATTTAACTGCTTACAAAGCTTCTAAAATAAGTAAAATTCATTTAAGCGAAACGAATGCTTTAATCAATAAGCCGCAAACATTAGAGAAGTGTGATGATGTTAAAGAACTTTTTGTAAAATTAGACGATCAAATTCAAGAATTATTGGGTACTATGAGTCACCATGAAGAAGAATCCAATAAACCTATTCGCGATTTATTAAATTGCTATGAATCTTTGGAGAATTATATCTCTAAATTTTCTATAGCTGCAAGAATCTATGACGATAAATACGAAACAACTTCTGACGATAAACGTATTATCATCGTTAGAACGAAAGAGAAATTAGATCGTAATATCCATACATTTATCAATGATTTACGTCAATTTTCTAAACATCATTTCAACCACGAAATGTATGAACCCACATTAAAATTCGAATCGGATTAAATATAATGAAACACCTCTAATATCAGTATAATGACCAACTGAGCTTAGAGGTGTTACTTCGACTAAAGCATTATGTTTCAAATTCGATATGTTTCTTTTCATAGAAATAATTAACTGTATTAATTAAAATACCTAGAATAATAATGCCGCCTGACACGAAGGTAATCATTAAATAAGGTAAACCAACCGATAATAAAATAGACCCGATAATTGCGCCTAAGAAGTTCGCAACATTAAAGATAGATGCTGCTAATGTGCTTGCAAGTAGTGGTGCTTCCTTGGCACTTAATATAATCTTACTATTTAATAAGGGTGTCGTACCAAATGTACCAAATCCGAATAAGAAGCAAATTATAATTGCTAAAATCGTATGATGCACGAAAGTGACAAATAATACGATAGTTAAAAATAGTAATAAAAACGTATAGAATAAATATTTCGTCAATTTAGGTTCTGGCACATTCCCTGTAATTAAGTTCCCTAACACACCACCTAAACCAAACATAAATAAACAGATCGTTAGGCCGATGATTTTAAAAGGTGCGAAGTTATGAATCATTGGCTCCATAAAGGTATACGTTGTGAAGACACCTGAATAACCAAAGACGATAATAGACATCACAATTAAAATATGTGGATTTTTGAATACTTTCAATTCATTTTTCACATTAGATTCTGTGCTAAGTGATACATCTGGTACAAATTTCAACATACCTATCATTGTAATAATCGCTAAACCAATCATAACGCCAAAGACGACTCTCCAGTTTGCAAATCCACCTAAGAATGAACCAAATGGTACACCAATCATAACCGCGATAGTTAATCCTGCTTGCACAAGTGCAATCGCTTGTGGTTGTTTACCACGAGGTGCAACGGCTGCAGCGACACTCATACACACGCCAAAGAAGGGTGCATGCATTGACGCTGACAACAATCGTGATAACAGTAATATTTGAAAATTAGGTGCCAACATCCCTACCACGTTACTTCCGATAAATATGGCCACTAAAATCGGTAATAAGCGTTTGGCACGCACATTCATTGTGAATATACGCATGAACGGCCCAATTAGCGCAACACTTACGGCATATACACTAATTAATAATCCTGCACTTGAAATAGACACTTTCATATCACTTGCGATTTGAGTTAGTAATCCCGTTACAACATATTCTTCCATACCAACTGTAAATGTACCTAACATGAATAAGAAGAACATCATTCTGTTACCTTTCATCATTGCTACCTCCTTTTATATCGCGCTCAAAAATAATACGAGTGCTATCTTACAAAAAAATAGGTACCATGTGAAGAGGTTTATTCAGATTTTTTGATTTTCTTAAGTCTGTATTCGCAAGTTTTCATATATTTTCATTGTATTAATATTAAGACAATTTTAAGTATGTAGTATTTCGAAAACCTTCCATATATGCAACATTTTCAATCAAAATGTCGCTATGTTAATCTAACTAGCATAGGAGTGATATGATGTCTGAATCTAAAAAAGATAAATCCAAACAACCACTTTGGGAACTCATAATTAATATTATCCTAGAACTATTTAGTGCGATCATTCGATTTTTCAAACATTTATTATCTTAAATTCTTAGGTGATGTGGTGAATAATTAATCGCAATCAATGCGATTACAACACACAATCCGCCTAACATAATGTGTAATGTGAAAGGTTCACCTAACCCTATAATTGAAAAAATGGTTGAAAATAAGGGCACTAAAAATAAAAAGCTACTCGAAATCGTAGCGCCACGTAAATTCAAACTACTAAACCATAATCCAAATGATCCAATAGACGCTGGAAACACAAGCCACCAAAACCATAACCATCCCCAACCATTCAATTGTTCAATGTGATAACGTTCCCCTAACAATTGGCTAATCAAGAACATGATGATGCCGCCAAATAATAATTGCCATCCCGTTAATACCCATGCCCCTTTATCAAACTTAAATCGCTTAGTCACAACAGTATTACATGACCAACATAGTGAACCAAGTAATGCGACACACGCACCCCACCCTAACAATGTACGATCTAACCCTAGACATATCGTAACCCCAATCACGCCAATCACGAGTGCAACCATTTTAATCATTGTTAACCGCTCTTTCAGTATGAAATGCGCAAGAACAGCTAACCACAATGGATTAGTAAAGAGTAAAACGGCAGACATTGAAGAGGATACGCCTAATGACATTGCTATATTTAATAATCCCATTGTTCCAGCCGTTTGTAATAAACCGATTGTAGCGACAAATATAAAGCCCTTGTAACTATTATGATCAATTGTTGGTACTACGTTTTTGACTCCCCTTTTCAAAAATAAAACCAATAAGATAATGCATCCTGCGATGGTAAAACGCCATCCGCCTAATAACATAGGTGGCACGTGTTCAATTGAGATGAGATACTTCCCAGTTGGAAAAGAAGAGCCCATACATAGGGTCGTTAAAATAATACATATATAGAAATATAAGTACGAACGTTGATGTAAATTCATAGATGTCATCTCCTAGTCATTGATTAAAGATAATTAAGATATTCGTTGTCTTTAAATAGTATTATAATGCACGCTTTCTATTTTTCAATCATAATATATAAAATTTTTATAATATATTTTATAATGAAACAAATATCTATTACTGGAGGACTGTTATGAGATTATCTAAAGGATGGGAACAAGCTGTCTATGTTCTATTAATGCTGAACCTACTACCCAAACATAGCGTGATGACCTCTACCGCGTTAAGTGATCGTTTAAATGTTTCTGATTCTTATTTAAAGAAGATTATTAAAGCTCTTGTTAAAGAAGATCTCGTTAATTCTTCTACAGGCAAAAATGGCGGCTTTTCTTTAAATAAGCCTTTAAATCAAATCACATTTTATGATGTTTTTCTAGCAATAGAAGGTCGAGACGCGATCTTTTCTAGTCAGCAATTATTGAAACCCTTCTTAGGTGAAAAGGAAGGCCAAAAAGCAGAAATGTGTGTAGTTAGTCATGCTTTAAATACAATTGAACATACACTTATCTCCACTTTATCTTCGATTACATTGGATGAAGTAAATCAAACCATCGTCACAAAATATCATCTTAACGATTTAAATCAATGGGTTCTATCGAATCGTAAATTACGCTAAAACAAGCCTTCTGGGTGTCTAACTTCAGACAACTCGAAGGCTACCTTTTAGAATTTTATGACAAAAATATAGGTCTTTTTGACTAATATACTTGTCAAAATGACAAAGATAATGTAACGTTATAGACAAGGAGCTGATGAATATTGCGAAATCGTCTTAAAGAATTGCGTGCTCGCGATGGCTTCAATCAAACACAACTCGCTAAGAAAGCTGGTATCTCACGCCAAACAGTTTCTTTGATTGAACGGAATGATTTTATGCCGTCCATTTTAACAGCCGTTAAAATTGCACGTATATTCAATGAACCAGTTGAAAATGTCTTTATATTTGAGGAGGGAGATTTATGAAAGTAGGCAGGTATTTACTCTATTTATTGATAGGAGGTATTATTGGTGGAATGATAGGGGCCTCAATAGGAATGCTAAGTGATGGGAACATCTTTGGTATCTTACATTTCGCTTCATACAATTTCACGATTATCGTTACCATTATCGCTTCATCAATTAATATTGGACTTATCTTAGCGATTTGGAAGACCTCTCAGACATCTTTAAAATACAAACATAAAACTGAAAATGCCAGTGATGTCAACCTCGATCAATATGAACAAAAAGCTAATTTAACTTTCATGAAAACTGGCACATTATATTACATTACAGTATTAGTCGCTTTATTAAACATATTTATTATTGCCTTAGGTAATGGCCCATCATCTATTTTATTTTTAGTCATTGTGCCATTTATATTGACATTAATTCCGTCAACCTTACTTGGTTTCTTTTATAGAAAATTTGACACGCGTATGCCTAAACAAGGCGAAGCCAATTATACAGAACGTATTTTACAAAATATGGATGAAGGTGAGCGTCATATTACACTTGAATCAATGTTTAAAGTATATCACGTTAATATTTCCTTAATCATGGTAGGCGCTATTTTCTTAGGTATCTTTTCAATCGTTACAGGTATTAACCAAGCAGTTGGCGTTGGCATCTTAATCATTTTATTCGCTTACAACACATTTGGTTATATGTTAAAAGTACGTAAATTTTACAAATCCTAGTTATTTATTAATTAATCTATATTATGATAAACGTAACTAATCTTTAATTAAATTAAATCCAAAACCTAATCAACAGAAAGAGAGGATTATTATGGAACATCTACTACAAGTGCAACATCTCAACAAGTCGTATAGGAAATCGCAATTCCATTTGAAAGATATTTCTTTAACACTTCGACCTGGTGAAGTGATTGGTTTAATTGGTAAGAATGGTTCAGGTAAATCAACATTGATTAATACATTAGTTGGTAACCGTTTTAAAGATTCTGGAGAGATTTCATTTTTTGATCAAGTTGTCTCAGATAAGGATTATGCATACAAAGAGCATATTGGCGTTGTATTTGATGACTTACGTGTGCCTGATAAACTCGAAATTAAAGATATGGATAAGGTTTTTGCGAATATTTTCAAAATATGGAACAGTGATCGTTTCTTTGAAGTCATTCAGCGTTTCGAATTACCAACTAACGCGCAAATTAAGACGTTCTCAAGAGGGATGCGTATGAAAGCAGCCTTAGCTATGGCTTTAGCGCATGATACAAAGTTACTCATTCTGGATGAGGCTACTGCGGGTATGGACGTATCAGGACGTGAAGAAGTCATTGAAATGTTGGAAGACTATATTTCAGAAGGCAATGGTATTCTCATTTCATCTCATATTTCTGAAGATATTGAGCATCTCGCTACACAATTAGTGTTTATGCGTGATGGTGAAGTTGTCCTTCAAGAAAATAAGGAAGCATTGTTAAAACAATACGGTATTGTAGAAATTGAGGAACAAAATGATATAGACATTCCACAAGACATCATCATTGCATCAAGAGTGAGACAAGGTAAGCGTCAAATCTTAATTAATGATTGGTCACGCGTTACAAATGCGCACCCACTTAACACTATTGATGACGCAACAAAATTAATTATGAGAGGTGATAAATAATGAAAGGTCTAATATTAAGTAGTTTCTATGCATCTAAAAAGTCACTTATCACATATTTCATTGTAGCCGTTGTAGCAAGTTTCCTATTTGCCTTTATAAATCCAGCAATGGCATGTTTCTTACCAATGCTTTTCTTATTGTCACCAGTGACGGATAACTTGAAACGTGAAAAAGATTCTAAGTGGATGTATTATATCTCAACATTGCCATCACATCGTAGCGCTTATATTAAAAGCTACTTTGCATTTTACGGCATACTCATTTTCATCGGATTAATCATTGGTTTAATCGCAGTATTGGCAATACATCAAAATTTAATGTTAACACTTATTTCAGGTTTAGTCGGTATAGGTGCTGCAGGCACATACGCTATTATGTTCCCGTTAACATTTAAATTTGGTCCAGAGAATTCAAATGTCATCATGATTTCAACATCTGTTATCGTTCTCATTTTATTCTTTATTACTTACTTTGGTGTCATTATATCAGCTGTGGTACGTTCAGGATCATTCTCTGATTTAGGAACAAATCCTACAGATTTCCTTTTCATAGGATTATATGCACTACTTGGCATCATTTGCTTGGTGGCTTCTTATTTCCTTTCAATAGCCATTTTCAATAAACAAGAATTATA
Organism: Staphylococcus sp. GDY8P85P; assembly: GCF_017892405.1. Lineage (NCBI taxonomy): Bacteria > Bacillati > Bacillota > Bacilli > Caryophanales > Staphylococcaceae > Staphylococcus > Staphylococcus sp. GDY8P85P. Next base: position 14,211 of record NZ_JAESLA010000042.1, read on the forward strand.
ACCTTTAAGTTATTTACAATTTTAATTTAAACTCAAAGTGGTTCTAAGCACGCTACATTAGTGGCACTCAAGTGTTTAGAACCACTTTCTATTCATTGCTTATATGCGTCATTCAACTTTTTATAGGGTATGGATGACTAAACGCACTTAAAAAGGAGTCCTCATCTAATGAACATTCAAACTATCGAACGCTATTTAAATATTGATTCTTCAAAATATCATGAACCTACACTTGAAGCGCTCAATTATTACATTAAACGCTACATGCTTACGGTTCCTTTTGAAAATATTAATGTCCAAAATGGCATACCTATCTCCGTAGAAATTAATGATTTATATGATAAATTCATTATTCAACACCGTGGCGGTTTCTGTTACGAAATGAATCATTTCTTTGGGACTTACCTTGAAGCCAAAGGGTTTACCGTATATCGCATGTCTGCGACAGTCGAACAGCCGAATGGCAATCGTAGTCCAGAAGGTTCACATATGTCACTTGTAGTCCCAATTGATGGTGTCAGTTATGTTGCAGACGTAGGTTTTGGAGATTTACCTTTACAAGCTTTACCTATTACCAATATCGACCCTACTCATCCTGTGACAGATATTACAGGCGAATTTCGTGCGATTTCAGAACATGACGGTACCTATTGTATTCAAAAGCTTGAAAATGGCACATGGGTCACGCGTTACGAAGCGCGTTTCCAACCCAAACAAGTCGAAGATTTTGCGGATATGATTCAATATAATTCAGAACACCCAGATTCTATATTTGTGCAACAACTGATCGTTACGCAACCTCAGTCATTTGGTCGTGCTACGATGTCATTACAACATCTCACACTAAGTAAACAAGATCATAAAGATAAGTACGACGTAAATTCTGACAACTATCGCGCTTTGCTAAATGAATACTTTAATATAGATGTCAAAATTAAGCCTTTAGAACCTTAAAATATACATTGCTCATTAAGAGGTGAAATTATGTCTAACATAGAGATTGTTGGTGCTAAACAAAACAACTTAAAAAATATAAATGTAACCATTCCAAAGCATAAATTAACAGTATTTACAGGTCGTTCAGGTTCAGGGAAGTCTTCCCTCGTCTTCAATACTGTAGCTGCAGAATCCGAAAGATTGTTAAATGAAACGTATTCAAGTTATGTGCAACATCAACTCACACAATATGAGAAACCTGATGTTGACCAAATTAAACATCTTCCGGTTGCTATGATTATCAATCAAAAACGTCTTGGCGGTAACTCTCGTTCAACTGTAGGTACGATTTCTGATATTTACGCGTCCGTACGTCTTCTATGGTCACGTATTGGCGAACCCTTTGTAGGTTACTCTGATATCTTTTCTTTTAATAATCCTAAAGGAATGTGCGAAACATGTTCGGGCTTAGGCTACGTTGAAGATATAGATTTAAATGAACTGCTTGATTATGATAAATCACTGAATGAAGATGCAATTAAATTCCCTTCATTTAGACCAGACAGTTGGCGTGGTAAACGTTATTTATATACAGGTTTATTTGATAATGATAAGAAACTAAAGGATTACACGAAAGAAGAAATGGATACCTTTCTGTATACTGAACCAACCAAATTAAAGAACCCGCCCTCAAATTGGCCAAGGACTGCGAAATTTGAAGGATTAATCCATCGTTTTCGTCGTTCATTTCTACTCAATGATAATTTTGAAAAGAAACGTTTTAAAGAAGACATCGACCGTGTCGTATCGAAACATGACTGTCCTAGTTGCCATGGTCAACGTCTTAATGACACTGTGCTAAGTTGTAAAATTAATGGTTTAAATATTGCAGAATTCACAAACCTACAAATTGATGAGGCGTTAGCCTTTTTAAGGAAAATAAAATCCGACAAGGCACGTGTGATCATAGAGCCACTCAAAAAACAACTAGAAGCGTTAAGTTATATCGGATTGAACTATTTAACACTTGCACGGGAAACGACTTCCCTATCTGGCGGTGAATCACAACGTATCAAACTCATTCGTCATTTAAATAGTCCTCTAAGCGATCTTGTATATATTATTGACGAGCCAAGTGTTGGACTACATCCAGAAGACATTCAACGCATTAATGACATCATTCAATCCTTAAAAGATAAAGGTAATACGGTGCTTGTTGTGGAACATGACCCAGATGTGATTAAGACAGCTGACCACATTATTGATTTAGGTCCTTTAGCCGGTAAAAACGGCGGTGACATTACATTTACTGGCTCGTATAAAGCACTACTCGCTTCGGACACGAGTACTGGTCGCGCATTAAATCGTGAACATCAACTCAAAACGACACCACGTACGGCAAAAGACATGCTTCAAATTTCAAATATTAGTCGAAATAACTTACAAAATGTCTCAACTGAACTACCTAAACATGCGATGACTGTCGTTACAGGTGTTGCGGGTTCAGGTAAAAGTTCACTCATTTCTGCAGGATTTGAACGTAACTCAAATGCTATTTTTATTGATCAGAAACCTGTTCATGCATCTAATCGTTCTAATTTACTCACTTATCTAGGTATCTTTGACGATGTGCGCAGTTTCTTCAGCCAACACACTGGTCTTAAAAAAAGTATGTTTAGCTATAATTCAGAAGGTGCATGTCCAGAATGTCATGGCAAAGGCGTCTTAAAAACTGAACTTGCGTTTATGCCAGACTTTTCACAAATCTGCGAGTTATGTGGTGGAACAAGATATCGTCCAGAAGTGTTAGAAGCTAAAGTTGAAGGTTATTCTATTGCGGATATTTTAGCATTAACTGTGGATGAGGCCATTGAGAAATTTAGTGATAGTCCAAGTATCACGCGACCGCTTCAAGCATTAGCGGATACAGGGCTCAATTATATGACTTTAGGACAATCATTAGATACACTTTCAGGTGGTGAAATTCAACGTGTGAAACTGAGTCGTTACCTTACTCAAGACGTGACGAACAAGCTCTTTATCTTTGATGAGCCAACAACTGGATTACATGAAGATGATTTGCCAATCCTTATTGATTGTTTTAATCATCTTATTGACGAAGGTAATACAGTTATCTTGATTGAACATAATTTAACGATGATGACTCAGGCGGATTGGTTAATTGATATCGGCCCTTACGCTGGTGATAAAGGTGGTCAATTACTTTATGCGGGTGAACCCGATGGTATTTTCAATATCGACAATTCAGTAACCGCTAAACATTTAAAACGATATATAAATAATTAACATAACAATATAAACACCCCCACAAGCGTAACCGTCATGTGGGGGTTGAGTTCTGCCATTAAGCATTTGAATCTACACTTATAGTAACTTGTGTTGTTGCAACAATGCTTCGATATATGTGCCTTTAATCTTCTTCAAGAAAGTGTTGAGTGCGAGTTGCTGTATTTTGTTATGTTCGGTGAGTTCTAATAAATTTTTACGGTCGGTGAGTTCATATAAGGCATCCATCAATATCCGAAGGTCAAATTCTGTTGCAACCACTTCAGGGACACCTCTATCTATGCCCAACAATTGGTAGACTGCTTCCATAGCAGTTCTTACCGAATATTCAGTGGTAAAGACAGTATCTCTTTCTGTTTCTGCAAAATTACCAATAAAGGCTATGTTGCGAGCATTTTTAGGCACAACAAGTGGTCTGTCTCCAACAGCTCTAGGCATAAAATAAGAACAGATATATGGCATATAGACTGGTATCGTATTACATTGATTTTTAGCGAGGTCTTCAATTTGATTGATAGGTACGCCCATATGATATAACCATTCTTGGCAAATTTCATTTCCACTGCACTCGGTGATTGGTTTATTGATAAAGTCACCATTCACGTTTGAATATAACGCGTAAATCCAAACGCTCACCTCATCGTCGGGTTGGCTTTTAAATTGTTGTTGACGATTTACAGTAAAATTCAATTGCCATTTAGAATCATTCACAGTAACAATCCCACCTGTCACTGTCTTGCCGGCTAAAGGATCTCGTTTACAAATGTGCTCGATAGTATTAATAATTGTCTTGTTATTCGTCGTCGCAGTTGCTGATACAAACCAACTTTTGTCCGGTAAATGATGATAGAACTTTTCGGGACAACCAAACTCAGGACTCTGTTTGGCAAGATTACGCCACAATGTCCAACTACCGCCGATATCTTTTGTAGGGGGTGCGGGGGTGTTGTTATCTCCATATGTTGAACTTTCAGTAATACTACCATTCGTAACAAATACTAAATCATTTGGCGTTAGAGGAATAACTTCATCTTTACCTGAACGTTTAAGTTGTATTTCATGAGCAACTTTTTCTGTTGTTGTGATATCGACTTTAATATTCATGACTTGGACATCATATTGAAATTGCACACCGTGGGACTCTAAGTAAGCAATCATAGGAAGAACAAGTGATTCATATTGATTATATTTGGTGAATTTAAGGGCACTGAAATCCGCTAATCCTCCAATATGATGTACAAAGCGCATTAAATATCGACGCATCTCCATCGCAGAGTGCCATGGTTCAAATGCGAACATTGTTTTCCAATAAATCCAGAAATTCGAATGCATGAAATCATTTGAGAAAACATCCGTAATCGTCACATCATTTAATGCTTCTTCTTTCATTAAACATAAATGTATGATTTCTTTAATCGCTTGTGGCGTCAAAGTAAAATCACCATCAGTAGGTAACTGATGTCCCCTTTTCTCAATAACACGACAACGTGAGTAATTAGGATCTTCTTTATTTAACCAATAAAACTCATCTAATACGGAAGCATTGTCCATTTCAAGCGATGGGATGGAGCGAAATAAATCCCATAAACATTCGAAATGATTTTCCATTTCTCTTCCGCCTCTAACAACATAGCCTTTTAAAGGAAGCTGATCGCCATCTAAACTTCCACCAGGTTTAGACAATTCTTCTAAAACATGGATTTTTGACCCATCCATTTGTCCATCTCTAATCAAGAAACATGCAGCAGCTAACGAGGCTAATCCAGAACCAATAAGATAAGCGGATTTATGCGCGACATTTTCTGGTTTTTTAGGACGGGCAAATGCTTCATAATTCCCGTTACTATAGTACATACATATCACTTCCCAAATGTTCATTATTTTTAATTTTTAGATTGAAAAGTAGTAAACTATTAGTAATCTTAAAGAAATTAATCTACCCTTCGACTGTATTATAAAATGAGGAAGCCCAAGAATTGTGCGTCACTTATGTGGGTTTGTAACATAAGCGACATTTTAATTAAACTGTCCTATATGAGGAGTGATGATGTTGAACAAACAAGATTTACGCGTCCAAAAGACACATCAAGCGCTAATTACTTCATTTTCTGAACTATTGCAATCAAAATCATTTGAACAGATTACTGTTCAGGACTTATGTACCAAAGCTAACGTACGACGATCTACGTTTTATCGTCATTTTAGTGATAAATATGATTTGTTAAATCATGTCGTCGGCACATTAATTGATCATTTTAGAGCGTTATATTTACCAGACATTAATCCTGATAATCCAAGACAATTTTTCGAGAAATTGATGAAAGATGTTTTAACATTTATTCATAACAATAAAGCGATTGTCCGTAGTGTCATTACACTTAATTTCTACGGCGAAGTTTATACGATTTTTTATGAACAAATTTACAAAGCGGTTCAAAAGCAAATTGCCTTTGATAAACAAAGTGGTCAATTTTATGTAGATGTAACCATATATGGAGAATTTCTAACTGGAGGTATTTTAAGCGTCATCACGAATTGGATTCAACATGGACAACAACAATCGATTGATAAAGTAACGAATGAAATTGTGAATATGATATGTGGTGCTAGAGAAATCCATTTGAAGAAACTGAGATAAAACGCCCTTTATTTAAGGTATTTCATAATTTGAAAAATGTCGCCAAGTTGAAAGCTTAGCGACATTTTTTCTAATTTAATTTATCGATTTAGAACCATTTCCATTTTTTATCTGCAGCAACGCGTGGGTAGTCACTACCTGGTAAGAAATCCCTATGATAATGAACATAGGCTTTGCCATCTTTATTGATGGCTATATGCCACTGAGCGTTATCCTTTGGCACGATATCATATAAATCTTTCTTAACATGATATTTCTTGCCATCAATTTCATGGTCACCTTCAGTTAATACTTTCTTGTATTCATATTTTTGGCGATATTGTTTAATAATGTTGTTCCCTATTCGATTTCTATTATATTTTGCATTTTCATCGCCATAAGGTTGAACGTTCATGACCGTTTCGTTTAAACGCAAGTGATTTTGCTTATTGGTTAATGCGATGTTATAGCCTTTATTACTTGTACCTGTCTTTAATCCATCCGTACCAGGTAAATAAAGCGGTTGCCCTTTTAATGATAAATTTGTACTCTTAAACGTATTGCCTTGTTGTGTATCTTGTGTCAACTTAGATATTTGCAATACTTCAGGATGCTTTGAAATAAGCTGTTGCATTAAAATGTTCATATCTTTCGCTGTACTTTTAGGATATTCTTGGTTTTTAAATTTAGATGGTGCGTATTGACCTAACAAGCTATTCTGCGCGCCAGCAGGATTGACAAAATTTGTATTTGTCATATGAAATGATTGCGCTTGTTGATTCATTTTGTTAGTAAATGCATCATTATTACCACTAATCTTCTCACCTAATATCATCGCAGCAGCATTGCTTGATGCTAATGTTGTTTGTTTGATTAATGCTTCGATCGTATATACTTGACCTTGTTGCAATGATACTGATGATAAATTTGGTAAATTAGACAGAGTTGCATAATGATTGGTAATTTTTACTTTATCGTTAAGCTTTAATCTTCCATTGTCAATGGCTTCATATGTTAAATATAAGGTCATCATTTTAGACATAGATGCCGGATCAACATGTTGATTTCCCTGGTAATGATATAAAATTTGCCCTTGATCTGTAGTCAACATGACACCACTCGGCTGATATTTCGTGCTTATGCTACTATGTTTTTCTTTATTAGCAATCGTTACTGGCGATTCACTCGCGTAACTTATCGACGTATGTAATAGCGCTATCGTAATGATGGCGCCTATCCCCTTTACAAATTTACTAAACAATATATCCCCTCTTTTTAAATATTTATAATATTGCACAATATCTTTTATAACAATATTATATGGATAATACAACTATATATAAACGCATAATCTTAGAATGCTGTTTCTTATTAAGATGATCAACTCTCATTTTTAATGATTTAACCAAATTAAAGGGAGTGGAACAGAATTCTTTTTAAATTCGTCGTCCGCTCCCAGCTTGCTTTGCTTGTAGAATTTCTTAGTGAAATTCTCTTTGTTGGGGCCCCGCCCGCAAGGATGACTAGAACTGAGAAAAGCTTGATTTAAGCTTATTTTTAGTTCAGTCAGCTACTGCGAATTTGCAAAATAGCATCATCATATTATTAATGTCCCATGCTCATTTCGCTGTCATTTGTCATAGCGATGAGTTATGTGCCTGTGACTTCTGATTATTTATACGCTTTGTCACCTTTAAAATAACTACGATCTTCCTTGCTATAAACCTTGTCAGGGTCTACAAATGGTTTCAACTTGTATTTAAAGTCATAAAGATTCAAACCATCGATGGCAACACGATCTTGATATACACTATACTCACCGATATCAGTAAAGTTATTAGGACCTACGCCCGCTAAATATTTGAAACCAGCTTTATGCTCTAGATATTGATAACCTGCAGAGCCCCTATCTTGCGCGCCATGAGGGAAAATAAATAAATCTGTTTGTCCAATGATTGGTGTGACTTCTTTCTTCCAACGTTCGGTATCTTTCACAATACGATCATATGAACTATTGGCAAAATCAATGTGCCCCCAAGAATGACTTGCAAATGTCCAACCGTCACGTTTCATTGCGTTTGCAACTTTGATTGCTTGTTCTTTTCGCTCATGATAGTCTTTGCTGTCTAACTCATTGGTACGATATCCAAGTACACCGTTATATCCTGTCAAACCAACGACACCCTTTTGTCCATTCAGTGAGAAATCAGGATGATCTTTCACAAAGCGATTTAGAATCGGAACGATATCATTCGTTTCACTTTGTGTTACTTTCCCATCTTTACCTTTTGTTTCAGATACAACGTGATTAGATTTGTCTAAGACTAAGCGGTCTGCATAGCCGTTTCCTCTCATATAATCATAGTAATTCATATCATCAATGGATAAAATTAATGGTTTCTTTCCTTTAGGCAGCTTTAATGTTTTCTTCTTAATAGGTTTAGAATTAAAATCGTAGGCATCATGTGGATCAATTAATATGTAATGATGCTGATATAACTCATCAAGTGAACGTTTAAATTCATTAACAGTAATCATCCAATCATTATTACCTTTTGCTTGATTTGCTTCACCAGTGAATGCGATCTTAGGATCTGTAATTAACGGATGAAAAAAGACATGCGCCACATCACCTTTATATTCAACCCAATCTTCTTGTCCAGAACTTTTCTTTTTCGCATACATGTTTGCTTCTTTATTTTGCGATGCTTGTTGCGCTTTTTTATCTTGCGTGTGTGATGTCGATTGACATGCACATAAAACAATGGCTAGAACAACTGTGAATACACTCAACAAATATTTCTTAGTCATGCATTTACTCCTTTATATAACAAAGTGATTTTATGCCGATCACTGAATATTATATAACATTTTTATACTATGCATAACATATCATTTATAACTTAACGTAATTTTTACATGACATTAATTTTATTTAATATTAAATTATTTGTTTTTACGCTTTTCAATGAATTTCATAACTAAATTAACTACAATGGCTAGAACAATAATGCTCTTTAATATTAATTCATAAATTTCCGGCATTGAAAATGTACTAATGAATACAAATACTATGATGAGCACTATCGCAATTTTATCGTGACTATCTAATGTCATTCTATTTCACCTTTTGCTTCATTTTAATTTCCTATATAATTGCATTATACATATAAAAGGAGATGGATGTTTTGAGAAAATTATTTGCTGTGGCGTTAGTATTTATTTTAGCCTTAGCTGCTTGTGGTAATAATAGCGATAATAATCGTTCTAATGATGCTAAAGAAGATACTAAATCTTATACAACTGACGATGGGGATAAAATTAAAATTCCTAAGGAACCTAAACGAATCGTTGTTTTAGGTACAACGTATGCCGGTGGTTTAAAAGAACTTGATGCTAACATTCAAGCTGTAGCTAAAAATGTTGATGATAGTTCAGTATTAAAAGATAAATTTAAAGATGTTAAGAAAATTAATCCTGAAAACGTTGAAGCTGTAGCTAAAGCGAAACCAGATTTAATCATTACTTATAATACTGACAAAAACTTGAAAAAATTGAAAAAAATCGCACCTACTGTCGCATTTGATTATATGAAGCATGATTATAAAGAACAACATTTAGAATTAGGTAAAATTATCGGTAAAGAAGATAAAGCGCAAAAATGGGTAGATCAATGGGAAGATAAAACGAAAGATGATGGTAAAGAAATTAAGGATGCCATTGGTGAAGACGCTACTATCTCAATCATCAAAGATTTCGATAAAAAAATCTATGTTCTAGGTAAAACTTATGGTCACGGTAGCGAAGTACTTTACGATTCATTCGGCCTAAAAATGCCAAGTAAAGTTGAAAGTGCAACTAAAAAAGAAGATTTAGCTGATATTTCTGCAGAACAAATTCCAGAAATGGCTGGTGATTATGTCGTAACACCTGTTGCTAAAGGGGCTGACCTTTCATTCGAAAATAAAGATGTTTGGAAAAATACAGACGCAGTTAAAAAAGGACAAACATTTAAAGTTGACGAGGGTGTGTATTGGTTAAACGATCCCTATTCTCTTGACTTTGAACGTAAAGATTTAAAGAAAAAATTATTAGATTCTGCAAATAAATAGTACCTTACTTGCATAACAACCATCAACCGACCAGAATACCTGGTCGGTTGATGGTTTTTTTATTATAACATTTAATTTGTTTCTTCAACTGATGCCTTGCCAGCGAACATCACAATCCATGTGGCAAATATGAAAGGTGCCGTAAATACAGGCAATCCTACTGGTGCAAGTAACGTTGCGAGTGCACCATGCATTACTACAGTTAATAACAACCCTGTAATGACTGCGATATACGTATTTAATTTCGTCGTAAATATCGCACCCAACGCAATACCTGTAAGTATAGCGTTATAGCCGTATAAACCATTCGTAATAGATGGATAGTCACCACCAAGTGCCACAATAAAGATAACAGCTAAGATACTGGAAATGATGGCATATATACCACCTTTGATTGATCCTACAAAGATGCCTATTATAATTAACACACTTCCCAGTATAGACGTCACTAGAAAGATTTCACTGAAGTTAGTAGTAATACCACTAAGCCAACTGATATGATTATGACTAATATCTGGATGTTTTACTTGTTGTGGCAATATATCAATTGTCACTTTTAATTTCGAAAATTGTGTCGTCATTGCTAACACTAACCACGTCATCAATACAAATGGAAATGTTAGCATAGGTACACCAAATGGCTTTAACCATTCTCTAATAGCCGCCCCCATAGGCAACGTTAAAATGGTCGCAATCAGCAATACAACCCAAGCTACCATTGTAGACTGAAGGAACAATGCTAAACCAATAGCCGTTAACACAGCATTATACCCTGCTAAGCCATCTTGAATTTCCGCTTCACTATAATTGAAAAAGGGTGCCAATAAGAGCGCTAATACGCTACCTATCATAGCCGCTATACCGATTTCCCATCGAGCCACAAACAAACCAATTAAAATCAGTACTCCTGACCATTTATTATTCATAAACACAACTTGCGCTATATTTTTGAAAAAAACATCAATATACTTCACAAACTCACCTTACTCTTCTGTTATTACACTTCATTCTTTTAAATTCTAGCACTATTACTACAACTTACAAAATACTTTTACAAAATTTAATCATGTAGAAATACAATTAGAGTTTGGATTTAAAATAATTGTATGACTATATTGCTTGTACAATATTCTTAACAGTTCTAACATTAAGACTACGAACGTTATTTTCAAATGGAAAGAAGGAATAGATATGCATTTTACTCAGCGTGAACAAGATAAGTTGATGATTGTTGTAGCTGCAGAAGTTGCAAGACGTCGTAAAGCACGTGGTTTAAAGTTAAATCATCCTGAAGCACTCGCTTTAATCAGTGATGAATTACTTGAAGGTGCAAGAGACGGTAAAACCGTAGCCGAATTAATGAGCTATGGCAAAACAATACTAAATGAAGAAGATGTCATGGAAGGTGTTGCAAGCATGATCAAAGAAATTGAAATCGAAGCAACATTTCCAGATGGAACGAAACTCATTACAGTCCATCATCCAATCGTCTAAGGAGGCAATAGTATGATTCCTGGAGAAATTATAGTTAAAAATACTGAAATCGAAATTAATCAAGGACGCGCGGAAACGGTACTTGTTGTTAAAAATACTGGTGACCGTCCCGTACAAGTTGGTTCTCACTTCCACTTCTTTGAAGCTAATAAAGCATTAAATTTTGAACGTGAAAAAGCTTATGGCAAACACTTAGATATTCCCGCTGGTGCAGCCGTACGTTTCGAACCAGGAGATGAGAAAAAAGTTCAACTTGTTGAATATGTAGGCCATCGTAATATATATGGTTTCCGTGGTTTAGTGAATGGCAAAATTGATGAAAGTCGCGTTTACCGTCCTACAGACGAGAATGATGACTACGCCGGTGTATTTCATGACGAAGGCGAAGAAAACGTCAATAAAAAAGGAGGACAAGATTAATGAGTTTTAAAATGACGCAATCTCAATATACCAGTCTTTATGGTCCGACTACAGGCGATTCAATTCGTCTAGGTGATACAAATTTATTTGCTCAAGTTGAACACGATTATACAAGTTACGGAGATGAAGTCACTTTCGGTGGCGGTAAATCAATTCGTGACGGTATGGGGCAAAATCCTAACGTGACACGTGACGACCGTTATGTTGCAGATTTAGTTATAACAAATGCAGTTATTATTGATTACGATAAAGTAGTTAAAGCAGATATTGGTATTAAAAATGGCTACATCTTTGCAATTGGCCAAGCAGGTAATCCAGATATTATGGATAATATTGATATCATTATTGGTGCGACAACAGATATTATTTCAGCTGAAGGTAAAATTGTGACAGCTGGTGGTATTGATACACACGTTCACTTTATTAATCCAGAACAAGCTGAAGTAGCACTTGAAAGTGGTATCACTACACACATTGGTGGCGGAACTGGTGCATCTGAAGGTACTAAAGCTACGACAGTAACCCCTGGCCCTTGGCATATACATCGCATGCTTGAAGCAGCTGAGCAACTCCCTATTAACGTTGGTTTCACTGGTAAAGGTCAAGCTGTTAATCACACTGCGCTCATTGAACAAATTCATGCAGGTGTTATTGGATTGAAAGTTCATGAAGACTGGGGTGCAACACCATCAGCACTTGATCACGCATTAGCCGTTGCAGATGAATTCGATGTTCAAATTGCCCTTCACGCTGATACATTAAATGAAGCTGGATTTATGGAAGATACAATGGCAGCAGTTAAAGGGCGTGTTTTACACATGTATCATACTGAAGGTGCAGGTGGTGGACATGCGCCCGACTTAATTAAATCCGCATCATATCCTAATATCTTACCTTCATCTACCAACCCAACATTACCTTACACACAAAATACTGTCGACGAACATTTAGATATGGTAATGATTACACATCACTTAAACGCATCTATTCCTGAAGATATCGCCTTTGCAGATTCTCGTATTAGAAAAGAAACTATCGCAGCTGAAGATGTACTCCAAGATATGGGCGTCTTTAGTATGGTAAGTTCTGACTCACAAGCGATGGGACGTGTAGGCGAAGTGATAACACGTACTTGGCAAGTCGCTCATCGTATGAAAGAACAACGCGGTTTCTTAGATGGTGATACAGAATACAATGATAACAACCGTATTAAACGTTATATCGCTAAATATACAATTAACCCTGCAATTACACATGGTATTTCAGACTATGTGGGTTCAATCGAAGGTGGTAAATTAGCAGATTTAGTGATGTGGGAACCAGCCTTCTTCGGTGTTAAACCTGAATTAATTGTAAAAGGCGGTTTAATTAATGCAGCGGTTAATGGCGATGCCAACGGTTCAATTCCAACATCAGAGCCACAAAAATATCGTAAAATGTATGGCCAATATGGTGGCAATTTACAGCATACTGCCATTACATTTGTGTCTAAAACTGCATTCGAAAGTGGTATCTACCGTAGCTTAAACCTACAACGTATGGTTCGACCTGTTCATGGCATTCGTAATTTAACGAAAAAAGACATGAAGAATAACGATGCTACACCTAAACTTGATGTAGACCCACAAACTTATGAAGTATTTGTTGATGGCGAAAAAGTGACTAGTGAACCTGCTACTGAATTACCGTTAACTCAAAGATACTTCTTATTCTAGGAGGTACGTTTAATGATTATAGAAGAAATTCAAGGAAACATTGCCAATTTACCAGCTGAAGATAAACAAAAGCACGTTGAAAAAGTCTATTTAGAAAACTCTGATTTAGTTAAACGTATTCAACGTGTAACAACAGATCATGGCACAGAAATTGGTATCCGTTTAAAACAACCTATTGATTTACAATATGGTGATATTTTATATCAAGACGAAACAAATATGATTGTGGTTGATGTGAATTCTGAAGACTTACTCGTTATCAAACCACGTACGTTACAAGAAATGGGCGATATCGCACATCAACTTGGCAATCGTCATTTACCTGCACAATTTACAGAAACTGAAATGCTCGTACAATATGATTATTTGGTCGAAGATTTATTAAAATCATTAGGCATTCCTTATAGTCATGAAGACCGTAAAGTTAATAAAGCCTTCAGACATATAGGACATTCACATGATTGATCATTCACATCTTCGATTATTTCAGTTCTGTGATTCACAATTTCCTACAGGTGCATTTAGTCATTCATTTGGTTTAGAAACATACATTCAACGCGATGTAGTGAAAGATGCTAAGACGTTTAAAGCATGGTTACAGCTATTTTTAAATGAGCAATTAACCTACTCAGACGGTTTGGCTATGCGTTTTGTCTATCAAGCGTTAGAAAACGAAGATACAGAAGAAATATTAAGATTAGACCGCTTAATCTATGTTCAAAGTTTGCCTCGCGAAACACGTGTCGGTACGAAACAAATGGGCACACGTATGGCAAAACTGGCAATGGAACTTTATGATAGCGAATGGATGACGTGGTACCATACGCGAATGACTGAGAAGCGCGCTAAGTTACATCCAGCGATTTGCTTTACAATGTTAGGCCATCATTTAGGTATTGATATCGAAACGATTATTGATTATTACTTGTATCAAAATGTTTCAAGTTTAACTCAGAATGCGGTACGTGCAATCCCTCTTGGTCAAACAACGGGGCAACAAGTTGTGTCAGATATGATTCCGCATATCGAACGTACGCGTCAACATATCTTCACATTGAACGAATCAGACTTTGGTGTGACAGCACCAGGATTAGAACTTAATCAAATGGAACATGAGAACGTTAATGTGAGAATCTTTATTTCATAGGAGGTAATATTTATGGCAAATCCAATTAAAATTGGTATTGGTGGTCCTGTTGGTGCAGGTAAAACACAATTAGTAGAAAAATTAGTCCGCCGTCTGTCTAAAGAATTAAGTATCGGTGTTATCACAAATGATATTTATACTAAAGAAGACCAAAAAATCTTGGTCAATACAGGCGTGTTAGCTGAAGATAGAATCATTGGTGTCGAAACAGGTGGCTGTCCACATACAGCTATCCGTGAAGACGCTTCAATGAATTTTGCTGCGATTGATGAATTATTAGAACGTAATGACGACATTGAGTTAATATTTATTGAATCTGGTGGCGATAACTTAGCCGCTACATTCAGTCCAGAATTAGTAGATTTCTCAATTTATATTATCGATGTAGCCCAAGGTGAGAAAATTCCTCGTAAAGGTGGTCAAGGTATGATTAAATCTGACTACTTCGTCATTAATAAAACAGACTTAGCGGAATTTGTCGGTGCGTCATTAGACCAAATGGCTGAAGATACGAAGACATTTAGAGGAAATCGTCCATTCACATTCACTAACCTTAAGACTGATGATGGCTTAGATAATGTAATTGAATGGATTGAACGTGATGTATTGCTTAAAGGGCTATCTTAATGACTGAAGACAAGAAACAAGCTATTGAACAACCTTGGACTGGACAGTTAGACTTAACTGTATTCAATAATGGTAAACGCTCTGTTGCACGCGACATCTTCTTTGAAAAAGCACTCAAAGTCATTCGCCCAGTCTATTTAAACCATTCAACGATTCCTACGTTCTATATTGTGAACGTGGGCGGTGGTTACTTAGATGGCGATCGATATCGAATGAATATCAATGTAGATCAAGGCGCAGCAGTGACGCTCACATCACAAGGTGCTACGAAGATTTATAAGACGTTGAATGATCGCGTGGAACAATATCAAACATTTCATATAGCGAAAGATGGATATATGGAATATGTTGGTGACCCGATTATTGCTTACGAACATGCGAAATTCTATCAGCACAATATATTCAAGTTAGATGAAACGGCATCTATGTATTATACAGATATTTTGACGCCTGGCTATTCTATGCGTGATGAACATTTCACGTATGATTATATGCATTTATTAAATGAAATTTACGTCGGTGATGAACTCGTCACTTACGATAATTTACGTATGCATCCAAGTGAAACAGAGATTAGTTCGATTGGCTATATGGAGCATTATACACATTTAGGTTCAGCGTATTTTATTCATCCTGACGTGACGCAAAAGTTAATCGATGAAGTATATGACGAAATTAAAGATTATATGAAGCAATATGATTGTCGTCTTGGTATAACACAATTGCCAACACATGGCTTTACCGTGCGTGTATTATCAAATATGACACAGGAAATTGAAGAGATTCTGAATACGGTGCAATCTTATATTGCGAATAAATTATACGATCGACAAATCAATTTTTTAAGAAAGTATTAATAAAGCAGAACAGGGAGCGGGACAGATTTTTTAAAAATCGTTGTCCCGCTCCCTGCTTGCTTTGATTGAAAAGCGATGACGCACTTGACCAGCCTTTTACAAAAGTTAAATAGTCGTGATTCATCGCTTTTTGTTTTCCTTTTTGTCTCAAGACGTATCCGAATCCTAGTGGCGTCTTGCCATCAAAATAACGTCTTTATACTAGGAAAGACATTTGAGAAAGGCTATTCAGTATCGCCAAATATATAATTATAGATGTCTTGTGATACTTGTTCGAAGTTATCGACGTTGAGTGAGAGATAGAACTTCAGTTTAGGTTCTGTACCTGATGGTCTCAATGCAATAAAGCCTTCTTTAAAGATGATTCGTATCACATTCGCTTGAGGTAATCGTATTATTTCTTCAGTATGATCTTCTTTATTTACACGTTTTAATGTCTTATAATCTTCCACTGCAACAACGTTTAGTCCTGCTATGATTTCAGGAATATTTTGTCTTAATTGATTCATTAATTCATTAATCTGTTGTTGTCCTTCTTTACCTTCAAAGACTTTAGACATCGGTTTATCACGATATTGCCCTACTTCGTTATGAATCTCTTTTAAAGCGTCGTATAGTGTTTTGCCCTGACTTTTCAAAATAGATGCATACTTAATCATCAATGGCACGATTTGAATGGCATCTTTGTCTCGCACGAAATCATCGGCCAAATAGCCATAGCTTTCTTCATAGGCGAATAGGAAAGATTCTGTATCATCTAATTCACGAATAGTTTTAGCAATATGCTTAAAGCCGATTAAGACTTCCTTCACAGTGACCCCATGTTGTTGCGCAAGACGTTTACCTAACTCACCACTTACAATAGATTGAATAACAACTGAATGCTTCGGTACATTCGTGTGTTCGAGAAGATATTTAATGAGTAATGCGCCGATTTCACTACCACCAAAGTAATATGTTTGTCCATCTGTATAACGTTCAACAAACCCCATGCGATCGACATCTGGATCTGTTGCAATAATTAAATTCGCATCGCTATCATGTGCTTGTTGAATCGCTAAATCAAAGGCTTCGCGTTCTTCGGGGTTCGCACTTTTCACGGAACTGAAATTCGGATCAAGTTCACATTGTGATTGCACTAAGCTGACTTGTTTAAAATTCAGATGCTTTAACACGTCTGGAATAATCGGTACTCCGGTACCATGTAAACTCGTATAAACAACCTTTAATTCAGATTGTGGAATATCTCGTACTAACCGTGTTATTTCATTGATATAACTATCATCAACCGCTTCTGGTAAATCACTAGTATACTGCTCAATGCGTTCTTGGTTTAATTTAATATTTAACTCAAGCGGATCACCTAAGTTATTGATATAGTTAGCAACTTCTAATGACGTAGCCTCATCTAATTGTGCACCATCTGCACCATAAACTTTGATGCCATTATAATCTTTAGGGTTATGGCTTGCTGTAATCATAATACCTGCAGATGTTTGCAAATATCGCACAGCATAAGAGAGTTGTGGCGTTGTTTTATACACATCTGACAGATAAACTTTAATATCATTCGAAGTCAAAATTTGCGTAATAATTTGCGCGAATTCTGATGATAAATGACGAATATCATAGTGAATGACAATTGAAGGATTATCTTCTTTATCGTTTAAGTAATTAGCAATTCCTAATGCCAGACGTTGTATGGTATAGCGATTTAATCGACCTGGACCAAGTCCAAACTGGCCACGAATACCGGCAGTACCAAATGCTAATTCAGTTTCAAATCCTTGTTCTTGAAACGTTGCGGTCTGGCTATCATAGAATGATGCTACAAGACTGTCATCTTTATATTTCATCCAATTGTCTTTCATCACATACTCCTTTCATACTTATGCGGATGTCTTATTATTCTATTTCAGTATACTGGATATTTAAAAAAGTTTCATTTGATTAGTAAATAAGCTCTATTTAGTAATCTTTTATGCTGGCCGAATTAAACTTGCAATAAGTTACTCATAGTGATATAATACATTCATAAATTAATTCCATTGGCAACACCAAACCCCTCACTAGGTCGATAGTGAGGGGTTTTATGGTGTGTTAGACGGTGTCGCTTATTTTCTATTACGGTTGTCTAACCAATATTTAAAAGCCGTAACAATACATCCTGTAATAACAGGACCAATGATGGTTAAAAAAATTAACTCCATTGGCATCACACCTACTTCCGTCGAAATTACCGCCGGAAGAGCTAGCGACGCCTTGATTATAGCACCAAAGTGTAAAATCACTCTACGTTGCAAATCTTTGATTATTAGCTACTACATTAGCATTAAAATTAATAAATTCTCGATTATTTATAGAAAACTGTTCTAATTAATCTAGAATAATTTATATTTACTATCTTTCTGAGTTTTTATTACTTACTGAAATTGATAGCTTTCATGACCTTTCGCAAAGGCTTCAACGGTATAAATCATAGAACCACCTTCTGAGCCATTCTCAATATCATTAGTACAAATAAGCAATTGATTTGTTCCAGGAATAAATTGTGGATGTGTTGAACGTAACATTTTACCTTCATCACGCCCTGGCATTAAGATTTGACCAATAGGATAACCACGTTTATTAAAGACTAAGACACGTCCTTGGCCATACATCGCTACATATAAATTATCATCACTATCGATACATACTGAGTCTGGCCCTTCATGACCAGTAAAGTAATATGGAATCGTTGCGCCAAATGGTGCAATTGTCACACCATCGTCTTCTAATTGAATACGATGAAGTCGATTTGTCGTTGTTTCTGTCACCCATAGTACTTTTTCATCCGTACTTAACGCTACTCCGTTTGCTACTGAAATATTCTGAATGACTGGTGTCACCGTCTTGAAGTCAGGCGAAACGTAGTAGACACCACCTTTAGGGTTAGTAGAGTACCCTCTGAAATCAGTGAAATAGAAACCACCTTTACTATCAAAGACCATGTCATCGATACAATATTCCGTATTAAGTTCCGAAATAATTTCTTCAAATTGTTCACCATGTTCATCAGTAGCGAAGATGCCGCCTGTTGACTCAAAGTCACCTAAATAACATGTAAATAAACGTCCATCTTTATGTATTTTGACTGCAGCTGGATTTTGTTTTGTTGATTGAAATGCTGTTGAAACTTCTTTTGTATTTATATCAACTTTAAAAATTTTACCGCCAAATACTTCACATAAGAACAAATTATGATCTCTATCAAAGATGAGACCTTCTAATTGCAATCCTTCATCTGAAATTTTCAACCATGGTTCTGCCGTTACCGTTTGTAATTCACTTTCAGAAATAATTGGTACTGCGCTTTTAGATGCTCCAGTATATGTTAATTTTGGTAAAGATTGATTTGTCATTATTAACATTTCCTCCCTTTGTGAAAAGTATCGTTTACATTCATTATAATCCTTTAATACACTTTCTACTTATCGTACTACATGTAAACGTTTTCAAAAAGTAATTATACTTCTAACATAGGTCTATTGCCCTATTTTAAAAACTGAAATATTGAAAGTTATTGTAAATTTGATAAAATAATATAATGTTGATTTTTATAAAAAGATAAATAAATGAATCATTAAATGATATGGCTTGCCTTTACGATAAATAATAATTTTTAGAGGAGAATCAGAAAATGGATTATAGAGTGTTATTATATTACAAATACACAACGATTGATGACCCAGAAACATTTGCTGCTGAGCATTTAGAATTCTGTAAAGCAAACAACTTAAAAGGTCGAATTCTAGTGTCTACAGAAGGTATCAATGGTACGTTATCAGGTACGAAAGAAGATACAGATCAATATATCGAACATATGCATGCAGATGAACGTTTCGCAGATATGACGTTCAAAATTGACGAAGCTGAAGGTCATGCTTTCAAAAAAATGCACGTTCGCCCAAGAAATGAAATTGTTGCACTTGGTTTAGAGGACGATGTTGATCCACGTGTCACAACTGGTAAATACTATTCACCTAGTGAATTTAAAGAAGCATTGGAAGATGAAGATACTGTTATCTTAGATGCACGTAATGACTATGAATTTGATTTAGGTCACTTCCGCGGTGCAATCCGTCCAGATATTACACGTTTCAGAGATTTACCAGATTGGATTCGTGAGAATAAAGACCAATTAGATGGTAAAAATATCGTAACGTATTGTACAGGTGGTATCCGTTGTGAAAAATTCTCAGGCTGGTTAGTAAAAGAGGGCTTCGAGAATGTTGGTCAATTGCATGGCGGTATTGCAACGTATGGTAAAGATCCTGAGACTAAAGGTGAATATTGGGACGGTAAAATGTACGTCTTCGATGAGCGTATTAGCGTAGACGTCAACCAAGTTGAGAAAACAGTGATTGGTAAAGAACACTTCGACGGCACACCATGTGAGCGTTACATTAACTGTGCTAATCCAGAATGTAACAAACAAATTCTTGTTTCAGAAGAAAATGAAGCTAAATATCTTGGCGCATGTTCATATGATTGCGCGAAACATGAACGTAACCGTTATGTAGCTAAAAATAATATAAGTGATGAAGAATGGAATCGTCGTTTAGACAATTTTAAAGACGTACCAGAACACGCACACGCATAGAGGTCTGAACAAAAGCGTTAGGAGACAGTTAAACACTGCCTCCTAGCGCTTATTTTTTAGGCTTAATCTTATTAGGGAGCGGGACAGAAATCATATTTTTCAAAATGTATTTCTTTGTCCCGCTCCCAGTTTGCTTAACTTGTATATTTGCTTGATAAAATGCTCTTTGCTAGGGCCCACCGTCAAGGATGACAAGGTTTGAAAAAACCTAATTCAAGTGCATTTTTTATTCAGTCAACTACTACCAATATATCTTTATAGCCTGAGACACCAATTGATATCCCGTTTTTTTTATAACTACCCAATGCTATAATAGTGTAAAAAATCCCTTCTGAAATGTGGTGATTCTATGACAAAGCATAGCAAAGATTTTTACCATTTACTTTATAGTCAGTTATTCGCTAATACTGGTGATATTTTAACGATAGTGGGTTTAATTGCAGTTGTTTATAACATGACATCACAGACGACAGCCGCTTCTTTAATTCCGATTATATTTACTATAGGTATTTTTGTAAGTAGTTTTATGGAATGGATTAAATTGATTGGTATTTTAATCATTATCATCGGCTTCATTCTTAAGTTTGATACAATCGCAATTATTTTAATTGCTGCTGTGGTCACTGGTTTAGTTGCCGGTATGGATATCGTTGAAGTACTTTCAACACTTGGAAAAGCCTTTGTAGATCAACGTCTTGTAACTTTATTTATGCTTACACTTCCTATGGTCGGTTTAATTGAGCGTTTTGGTTTGAAGCAACAAGCTTCTAAACTCATTAGTAACGTTAAGAAAATAACAACCGGTCGCCTTCTCACTTTATATTTAATTATTCGTGAAATCGCCGGCGTAGCTTCTATACGTATCGGTGGACACCCTCAATTTGTTCGACCTTTAATTAATCCAATGGTTCAAGGTGCACTTCGAACACGCTTTAATCTTACTGATAAAGACATCGATGAAAAAGATATTGAAAAATTAAAAGCTGAAGCATCTGCCATGGAAAACTATGGTAATTTCTTCGGTCAAAACTTATTTGTTGGTGCTGCAGGCGTCTTGTTAATGGTTGGGACTTTCCAATCTCTAGATATCAAAGTAAATGCAATGAGTTTAGTACTTGCTTCAATTCCTATCGCCATCATCACACTTATCTTAGTTTGGATTAAGAATATTTTACTTGATCGTTACTTTAATAAAAAATATGGACATAATGAGGTGAAAAATCATGAGTGAGACAACGTTAAACCATATTTTAGAAATATTTTACATACTTATTGGCCTTCAGTTCCTATATACAGCCTTTCGCGCTTTACGTTCACAAGATAAATCAAAACGTTTAGGTACGGCAGCGTTTTGGACAATTCTAGCTATTTTATTCATAGGCGGCCCTTACATTCCTGACGCAATAAATGGTCTCCTTGTTTTAGCTATGGGTGCCTTAACACTTTTCAGACAAGTCACAATTAAAAATATTATCGATGTCAATGATAAACAAGTTGAAAAAGGTTCTGCTAAATATGGGAATAAGCTCTTCATTCCAGCAATTGTCCTAGCTGTCGTAGCTGTTGTTGTATCAAACTGGACACCACTTGGTGGTGCAATTGGTTTAGGTATTTCATCAGTTATCGGCTTAATTGCAGCATTACTCATTATCAAACCGAAATTATCTTACACATTATATGATAGTGACCGATTAACACAACAAGTTGGGACAACAGGTATATTGCCACAGTTCTTAGCAGCACTAGGCGTACTCTTTACTGCAAGTGGCGTAGGTCAAGTCATTTCTAAAGGCATTTCATCATTTTTACCTGAGGGTAACCATTTAATTGGTGTCATTGCATATGTGCTAGGTATGGTGCTCTTCACAATGCTTATGGGAAATGCTTTCGCTGCATTTACAGTTATCACAGCGAGTATCGGTATTCCTTTCGTCATTGCTCAAGGCGGAGATCCAATCATAGCAGGTGCACTTGCCATGACTGGTGGTTTCTGTGGAACATTGTTAACACCTATGGCAGCCAATTTCAACACATTACCTGTCGCACTACTTGAGATGAAACAAGAATTTGGTGTCATTAAGGCTCAAGCACCTATAGCCTTAGCACTTATAGTGATTCACATAGCGCTCATGTATTTCTGGGCATTTTAAACAATTCAAAGGAGGAAATGAATAATGAAGATTTTAGTTACAGCATTTGATCCATTTGGCGGGGAAAAGATTAATCCTGCATTAGAGGCAGTAAAGCAATTAGAGGACACAATTGGCGAACATACCATTTCAAAGTTAGAAATTCCAACCGTCTTTCATGAATCTAAAGACGTCATTGATAAAGAGTTAGCAAATGGCAATTACGATGTGGTCTTGTCTATTGGTCAAGCTGGAGGTCGTTATGACCTTACTCCTGAGCGTGTAGGCATCAATATCGACGACGCGCGTATTCCTGACAACAAAGGTAACCAGCCTATTGATGTGGCTATTCAAGAAGATGGGGCACCTGCCTACTTCTCAAACTTACCGGTTAAAACGATGACTGAAGCGATTAAATCAGCAGGAGTCCCTGCAAGCTTATCGAATACAGCGGGCACTTTTGTTTGTAATCATGTCTTATATCAATTAGGTTATCTCGTTGATAAATCATACCCTGGCTTATTATTTGGATTTATTCATGTGCCGTTTATCCCAGAACAAGTGACAAATAAACCTGGGAAACCATCGATGTCTATTGAGACGATAGCGAAAGGTTTAACCGCTGCTATTAAAGCAATTTCCAAAGAAGATGATACTAAAGTTGCATTAGGTGAAACACATTAAAAGAGGGTCCCTGCCCTCTTTTTTTATTTTCAAAATTGGAAAACTTCTACGTATCTATTCACAAATTTATCATTTCAAAGAATTTGTATAGGGTGTATCATATAATAATGTCTATTGATGGAAAAATATTTTTTCATAACTAAACTCTATTATAAAAAATAATAATGAATACAATTGAAGGAAGGTATACTATTGAAAAAGCGCATATGCTATTCACTCTCTATGTGCGCGATGCTTATGTTAAGTGGTTGTGCTCAACATCATAATGATGACAGTGAGGTAAAAGTCTCGCTCCCCCGTGAATTTAATACAAAACAACTTGATGCACAAGGTTTTGATGCCCCTATGCCTGTATACAATGCCATCTATCAACCGCTTGTGACTTATGGTGAAAATGGCAAGATTGAACCTGGACTTGCTACATCATGGGACGTTTCAGAAGATGGTAAACACTACCTTTTTCACTTGAAGCACAATGTAAAATTCAATGACGGTTCTGAATTTGATGCATCGGCTGTTAAATTTTCGATTGAACGTGCGAAGGCAACAGATACAACAGATCCTATGGAAACGTTAGATAAATTAAAATCTGTCACAATAAAGGACAAACATACCGTTGAGATTGAATTAAAATCGCCATCAAACCAAGTGCTAAATGAGTTGTCTCAAGTTAGACCGCTCCGCATTATGAGTCCACATGCAGTTAAAGATGGCAAGACAACTGGTAAATTTGAGAAAGCAATCGGCACAGGTCCATTTAAAGTTGCAGATTCAACCAATGAAACTGTGAGCTTCAAACCAAATACATATTACCGTAATGGCCATCCCCTTAACTACAATCTAACATTTCAATCGATTGAGGATAGCGATTCAAGACATTTAGCGATTGAGAGTCATTCTATTGATATTACGGGTGGTTCCTTAGGTCAAATGACGCCACAACAAGTAAAAGAGTCGCATAGAAACAAAGCGCTATCTGTACATACGTCGCCAAGTACAGAAACGCAATTTATGGGATTTAACCCACAACATAAACGTTTGCAAAGCAAGACGATGCGCGAGGCAATTAGCAAAGCAATTAACACAGATGACTTATCACCGAACAATAAATTGAAAGGTCTATTTCAACAACATGTTCAATACGTCAATTCAAATAATCAGTCTGACCATGATTACGACCCTTCAACATCTCAGTCACTCATCCGTTCTTTAGGTTACAAGATGAACGATGATGGTTATTTTGAAAAGGACGGCCGTGTACTGTCATTTAAACTCGCTCTACAAACCGATGAATTTCCAGAATGGAAGACGAAAGCGGAAATTATGCAACAAGACCTTAAAAAAGTAGGTATTAAACTCGATATTAATATTTTAGATTCACAAACATATTATGAAACATTAACGGTGCGTAAAGATTTTGACCTCATTTATTATCGAACATATACGAATGCATTAATGCCATACAATTTCTTGAATGCACGATTTAAACAAGATGGTACGCGTCCCGGTGTGTTTGCAGACGATGCCACTTTAACATCTATGATTCATCAATTCCCGACGATCATCAATATGCGTGACCGACAACATGCGTTTGATAAGCTATCATCTTATATTGACCGACAATATCTCATTGTCCCAATTTCCTATCCTAATGAGACATTTGTAACCAGTCCTAAAATCAAGCATTTCGAGTTCTCAGGTCAAACAGATGCACCGCTAAATTATGATAAGTTGAAGGTGTCAAATAATGACTAACATCGTAAAACATTTCATCCGACTACTCATTTATTTAATCATTATTTCTTTTGTGCTCTTTCTTCTTTTGGAGAACACAACTGGCAATCCTGCCGTTCAATACTTACAAGAACATGGTGTCGCTCAAATTACACCTGAACGTATCAAAATGGCTCAAGATAAACTCGGCTTAAGCCAGGCAATGCCTGTTCGCTATGTACAATGGTTAGGTAATGTCTTCACAGGCGATCTTGGTATGAGTTTTAGCAATGGTGAACCTGTAACAGATCGTATTTCCCAGGCAATTACACCAACGATTAAACTAATTATTGGTTCAGCTATCATACTGTTTCCTATTAGTTACGTCATCGGTTATCTATGTGGCAATCATCCACGACAAAATTGGTCAGTCGTATTAACTCGTATTGCTCAAGTGATAACATCATTACCAGAATATTGGCTAGCTATTATTTTCATTTATTACTTTGGTGTGAAATGGCATCTGTTCCCCTTTGTAGGAAGTAATAGTTGGGAATACTTTGTTCTTCCAATTGTTATACTCGTTCTTGTAGAAGGTAGTCATATGTTGCTATTAAGCAGTCACCTTTTTGAGAGCACCTTACAAAGTCAACCTTTCCAATTAGCCCAATTGCGTCGGTACAAATTAAAGGATCGTATTTACGTACAGGTAAAAGAAATATTAGCGCCACTCATGACGATTACCATTAATAATTTTATTCATTTATTTAGTCGTGTGATCATTTTAGAAGTCATATTTAGTATTTCTGGATTAGGTAAGTTACTCATCAACAGTATTAATTTGCGTGACTATCCTGTGATTTTAGGCATTTTAATGATGATTATTACTTTTATAATGGTGCTTAATTTCTTCGGCGATGTTTTACTTGAGAAGAGTGATCCACGTCTAAGATTGTCAAGAAAGTCAGGAGGCCGAATTACATATGAAGATTAAATATTGGATATGGCCTATCGTGGCAGTTATTTTAGTCATACTTGCTACACTACTCTATGATAAAGCAAATATGATTCATCAATCTGAGGCACTATTGCCGCCGAGTCTGCACCACCTGTTAGGTACTGATCATTTAGGTCGTGATTTCTTCACACGCTTATTTGTAGGCAGTATGGTTACACTCGGTTTAACAACGCTTATTATTTTTGGCACCGTGGTATTAGGCCTTGTATTAGGACTAGCAGCTGCACTGATTGGTCGGTGGCTAGATGCGTTATTAATGGCACTTGCCGATATGTTGATTGCCTTACCATCTATTATTATCGCCCTTGTGGTATTAGGTTTTATCAATAACTCAATTATCGGTTTATGCCTAGCCTTGATGATTGGCTGGTTAGGACGCTACTTACGTTACTTTAGAAATTTGGCACGTGATGTACAAACGCAACCATTTGTTAAATTCGCATCTTTGAGTGGCCTTACGAAGACACAAACAACGATACACCACATTGTTCCACACCTTATACGTAACGTAACTGCATTAATCACTGCAGATTTTGGTAAATTAATGCTTAGTATTTCTGGATTAGCTTTTATTGGATTAGGCGTAAAACCGCCGTTGCCCGAATTAGGTGCAATACTCTATGACGGTAAGAGTTACTTTTACTCAGCGCCTTGGTTATTCTTCTTTCCAGGACTATTGTTAGGAGGTTTCGCGCTTATATGTCAAATACTCAATCGTCGATACACACGTTAAACACGTTATTAAAGTTGAACAATGTCTCCGTTTATGATGGACATCAAGTATTATTGAAAGATATCGATTTTAATGTCACAGAAGGTAGCTTTCATTGTTTAGTTGGGGAGAGTGGCAGTGGGAAATCTTTACTAGCAAGGACGGCTTTGAACATGTGCCCTCCGCATTTAAAATATCAAGGTCAAATCGATATTGATTTAAATAATACGGATGCCATGTTCCAAGATACCAATAGTAATTTCTTCCAAAACGTACGTATCCAAAAGCATTTTGATGCCCTATTTGATGCATTGCATACGCAATGGTCCCGACAACAACAACATGAATTTGTATGCCGCCAATTTAGACATTTAGGTTTAGAGCATCCAGAAGCTTTACTTCATGACTATCCTTTTCAATTGAGTGGTGGTATGGCACAACGTATTGCGTTAGTGATGTCAATTGTAAGAGAAGCCAAATTCTTGATTGTAGATGAACCAACTAGCGCATTAGATTTTGACAATCGCAATCACTTAATGAAGTTATTACATCATGTTGTCGAAGCACATCATATGACACTCTTATTTATCACGCATGACTTAAGTTTAGTGATGAATTACGCAACACATATTAGTGTGATGCGTAACGGACAAATAATTGAAAGTGGCAAGGCTGAAGAGATTTTAGCGAACCCTAAACACCCATACACTCAACAATTAATTGAATTGGCACATAGGAGATATCGATATGTTGCAGATTAAATCTTTGAATAAAACATTTTCTGAAAAGCAAATTTTTAAAAACTTTAATTTCGAACTTAAAAATGATGATCATTTAATTATTAGTGGTACAAGTGGGAGCGGTAAATCGACACTCGCACAAATCATTGCTGGTTTGGATGATCATTATGAAGGTATCATAAGCTATAAAGAGATGACACTCGGACACGTGTCACGTCACGACTGGATGAAACATATTCAATACGTTCCGCAATATAATGCCAATACATTAGATCCTAAAAAAACTGTTTCATGGGTTTTGAAACAACCTTTAAAGCACTTTAATATTCCTAAACGTCTACATGACGATAAGATTTTAAGTGTCATCGAACAATGTCAACTCGACAAACGTTTATTATCTAAAAAAGTGTGCACTTTGAGTGGCGGACAATTTCAACGCTTGTGGATTGCGAAAGCCCTACTCGTTGAACCTGAGATATTAATTTTGGATGAAGCTACAACGAATCTTGATGTGATCAATGAAGACATCATTATTCAAATGTTACGAAATTTGAATACGTTACAGCTTATTATGATCACACATGATCCTTATTTATTAGACAGCCTTCCCGGTAAACATTTAAAAATTGAGCATATTTAAGTTAAAAAACAATGCCTATCAAAACTTAGGCATTGCTTTTTATTGCGTATATACTATGTAATTAAAGTATTTCTACCAAAAATAATTTTGAAATGTAGCTAATATATTACCAAGCATGTGTATGATAATAGGTATTTCGAGCCGTTTTGTTGTTAAATAGGCAATAACGAAAATGAAACCTGAAAAGCCGTAAATAAACCATTCACCTATGTTGCTTGGGCCATGAGCGCCAGCGAATAAAATAACAGATACTATGCCACCAACTATAGGCGCACCTCTAAAGATACCTTTAATTAACAATCCTCTAAATATAATTTCTTCTAAGATAGGACCTAAAATACCTATCGCAATGAGTTGTAAATACAGTGGTACATTGCGGTAACTTTCCTCTAACCCCTTTTCATTCCCTGTTGTAGGCATGAATTCAAAATAAATATAATCTGCACCATTGGCAAGAATGAATCCAATGATAATGATTAGCCATTGCTTTTTAGTAATTCGACTAAATTGAAATAGCTTCAACTTACTTAATTTTAAAATTAGAAATGCAATAATGACCCCTACAATAGCAATCCAAAAATATTTTGGCTTCTCTACTAAAAATATAACCATTGATTCGGCAACAAATAAAATACAAATTAAAAATAGAGATTGTAATAGCAACTTCCAATAAGGTTTTTGAGAAATTTGGAAATCTCCTGTTATATGGTCATGTGACATTTCATCTTTAGACATAGTTAGCCTCCTAAACATATAATTCGAAATGTTAATTTTTAGTTAAGATAACGCATTTTTATGAAGTGACCTACAATAGATGTCAAATATATGTTACATTTAAATAGAAGTATTCATTTTCAAGATTTTATATTTCTAGACAAAGGTGGGCTTATTATGACGAATCAACAGAATCTGAATACAAATGCTAATGTAACCACTTCCTCAAATGAAGCTTTGACATCTAAGGAGCATATACATATTGAAGAACATCGTCCAAAGGGTAATAAGTTTGTGCGTGCCCTCATTTTCATAGGCTGGATGTTACTGATTCAAATTCCGATAGCTAGTATCATGTTTATCTATAGCTTTTCTATTTATATAGATACATTGACTGGTACATTAGTAACCATCATTTATTTATTAATCGCTGCTATAGTGATATGGCTTGTTAGAGGCTATTATAAACGTCATACGTATGAAGAACCTAAAAAACTCACAGGCAAAGCGATTGCGATTAACATTGGTTGGGCCGTACTTCTTAGAATCATCGTTATAGGTATGTCATATTTAATGTTATTTGCTACAGGTTCTATGCAAACACAAAATGACAAAATGTTATTAGGTGATATGAATGCGGCTAAACCAACACCTGATCAATTAGGGCAAGTCTTTCCGCTCATTATCTTCGTACTTACGATTACATTTGTAGCACCTTATTTAGAAGAACTTGTTTATCGTGGCATCTTCAAAGAAACATTATTTAAACGTACACGATTCTGGTTACCATTGATTTTATCATCCCTTATCTTTGCTTCTCAGCATGGTATTTCAAATTGGGTAGCTGTTCTAATGTATACGATGATGGGCATGATATTCTATCTTGCTTACCATCGTCGTGGTAACGTTAGAGATAGTATGATGGTTCACATGATTCATAACGGTGTGAGTGGCATCATGATTTTAGTAAGTTATTTCATGGTACTTTTTAGTTAAACATAAGTGTCTGAAGCTAGTTCTACCATAACAAATAATGTCGCTCTTTAATCTTAAATCTTTCTTAATTTAGAAATGATTCTTTACACAGAAAAAGCAGGACTTCATTCCATTGAAGTCCTGCTTTTTCTTATTTATCAAATGCAATGGTTTTAATGTTTTTCTCTTTCAAGAATTTCTCAATTTCGGCTTGTTCTCGACCATTCGCAATCACCTTATCTTTATTGACATCAAGAATATTTTTTAACGATGCATCTTCATCTAAATTTAACGCACGTTGATTTGTTTGATATGTTGCTATCATATAATTACTTATCTTTTTAGTGTATTGTTCATATGCTTTATTAGGCATTTGATTATTTTTTTATGTCCCACTCCCTTATGCTTGCTTTCGCTTAATTGTTAGTAAAATTAGAATAACGCATACATATCCAGCGATGGATATCACTGATGCTTCATAACCAAATTGATTGCCTGTTATAGCTATGTTCTTAGTATGTACGACATACTGCCATATGCTATACTGGCTTTCCTTTTCAGTGATGAATACAATTTGAGATAAATTCCAGCAAAAATGTAATGTAATGCTTGCCCAAATGGTATTGAATGTATAAGTTGCTAAACCAAACATAATACCTACTAATGAACCACTAATTAATAATAAGAAGAAACTAGTTACATTTAGTCCACCGTTTAACAAATGAATGGCACCAAAAAAGATTGCCGTGGAAATAATGGCAACGTTGATATTCGTCTTCTTCTCAACATACCCCATCAAGAAACCTCTACATACCATTTCTTCAACGATTGCGCCACCAATGGCTGTTACAAAGATAGACCAGAAAAACGTGTGCAATGTATCATTCAAAGTACTAAAATGATGTACGATGAAATCACCTGGTACAAAGATGAAATATACCGCATAAACTGCTACTGGTAAGCCTATACCTAATACCACATAGATGATATTAAATTTAGGTTTCGTAATACGATACGCTTTTAAATGATCTTTAAATACACGCATTATGAATAATCGAATAACGAGAAATGCAAAGATAACATATAATAATCCTTGTAGAATAGCGCCTATACCTAAAAATGGAATTAAGTCACTAAAGATGGATGCAATGCCTTGCGTAATGCTCATGATTAGTAGTGCTAGAATAAACATACCTATAATCTTTAATAATTTCATGATGATACCTCTATTTTCTTATAATCATCTTTATATTAGCACAATGTTAATGGCATAAAATACGAGTCGAACAAACCTGTTGTCCAACTCGCATGCAAAATATTATTTTTTCTCTACTACTTTAGAGATATATGTTGATGGTTTATCTTTATCGAAGATTGTTAATCCAGTAATATCTTTCGCATTTTTAGCTGGTACAACCAGACTTACTAAGTAGCCAAAGACGAAGGCCACGACGAAAGAAATAATTGATACATAGAATGGTGAGTTTCCGCCTCCAACACCATTGAGTAAGTATGCGATCACTACGCCTGTAACTAAACCTACTAAGACGCCAAATGTGTTGGCACGCTTCGTAAAGATACCTACTGCAAAGATACCAGCCAGTGGTACACCAAATAATCCAGTGATTAATAAGAATAAATCCCATAAGTTATTCGAATCAGCAGCAATTAAGTATATTGAAATACCATAACTTAATAAGCCTGCCACAACAATGACTAATCGTGCGAAGTTAACTTCTGCTTTGTCTGCCCCTTTTCCAAAGAAGCGGTGTTTAATATCTTCCGAAATACATGCTGAAATTGAGTTCAAGCTTGATGAAATCGTTGATTGTGCAGCTGCAAATATAGCAGCAATCAATAACCCACCTACAAATGGTGGCATTTCAGTTAGAATAAAGTACGGCACGATTGATGATGTATTGAATCCTTTAGGTAAGACTTGTTCATGTTGATAGAATGAATACATCATTGTTCCCATACCATAGAAGATAGGTGCAGAGATTAACGCTAATACACCATTGGTCCATAATGATTTCTTCGTTTCGTCCATTGAATCTGATGCTTGATAACGTTGAACAACATCCTGACTCGCAGTATATTGGTGTAAGTTGTTAAAGATATTTCCAAGGAAAATGATTGGAATCGCAGCCGCTGCTGAATTCAATTTCCAGTTATCTGCACTAATAATTTTCTTGTTGGCGATTGCGTCACTAACAATGGTGCCGAAACCACCTTTAATTTCAAAAGCACCGATGATAATAATCAATAATGCACCGCCAAGTAAGATAACGCCTTGAATAAAGTCACTCCATACAACGCCCTCGAATCCACCTAAAAACGTATAAAGAATACATAAAATCCCTACTAAACTAGCTACGATATATGGATTCATATCAGATACTGCTGTAATGGCTAGTGTCGGTAAATAAATTACGATAGCGATGCGTCCCAAATGAAAGATGACAAATAATAATGATCCAATGACACGAATACTTGGACCAAATCGTGCTTCTAAATATTCGTACGCTGATGTTACACGTAACTTTTTAAAGAATGGTACATAAAAAGCAATTAAAATTGGAATAATTGCGACAATCGCAATATTACCAGCTATGTATGCCCAATCCGTTAAAAATGCTTTTTCTGGTGTAGACATAAAGGTAATGGCACTTAATGTTGTCGCATAAATCGAGAAACCAATGGCCCATGAAGGTAAGCGACCACTTGCCGTGAAGAAACTATCCGTATCTTTACCAGCTCTTTTAGTAAAATACGCTCCAATTAATAACATAATGACTAGATAACCAATAACAGCTACCCAATTCCATGCCCCAAAACCTACTTGATGCATAATCAACACCCCTTGTGCTTCATATTCTGTTGTTAAATCGTCTCAGTTTGCTTATAAATCATATTGCTTAATTAAAGTGTCTAATGCGTCACGATGTGTTTCATCAAATGGTTTGAATGGACGTTTAGGTAAGCCGACATCGATACCACGAGACTTTAATATTTCTTTTAATGTTGGATAAATGCCCATACCTAATACTGTTTCAATGATGTCATTTGAATCGTGTTGTATTTGATAGGCTTCAGCAATTTTACCTTCACGTGCTAAATCAAAAATTTGTCGTGCACGGCGACCATTCACATTGTATGTAGAACCAATCGCCCCATCGACACCTGAGATTGTGGCTTGAACTAACATTTCATCAAATCCTGATAATATGAGCTTATTAGGGAATGCTTTACGAATTCGTTCTAATAAGAAGAAATTAGGTGCAGTGTATTTCACGCCAACAACTTTCTCATGGTTAAATAGCTCGCCAAATTGTTCAATACTGATATTGACACCTGTTAAGTCAGGGATTGCATAAATAATCATATTGTTTTGCGTTGCTTCGATAATATCGAAATAGTATTGCTTAATTTCTTCAAATGAGAATGGATAATAGAATGGTGTAACTGCTGATAATGCATCGTAACCTAATTCAGTTGCATATTTCCCTAGTTCAATCGCTTCATTTAAATCTAATGAGCCAATTTGTGCAATTAAGTTCACATCATCTCCAACAGTTTCTTTCACAACTTTAAAGA
This sequence comes from Staphylococcus sp. GDY8P85P, assembly GCF_017892405.1. Taxonomy (NCBI): domain Bacteria; kingdom Bacillati; phylum Bacillota; class Bacilli; order Caryophanales; family Staphylococcaceae; genus Staphylococcus; species Staphylococcus sp. GDY8P85P. The sequence goes on from NZ_JAESLA010000042.1 coordinate 48,007, forward strand.
TTTGTTTCTTTTGTTCTTTACTAATTAAGAAATTTTCTCCAGAACTACCATTCACATATAAGCCATCGAGTTTTTCAGTTTCAATCGCATTTTTGGCGATTTGTTTGAGTCCTTCTTCTTTGACTTGGCCATGTTCATCAAATGGTACAAGTAATGCGGCATATAAACCTTTTAATTTATCTTCCATGTCACGTTCCTCCAAACCAATTTTTATTCAAATTCATTTTTATAAACTTTGAGATAAATTCAATTACAATAAATTTCTATTTACACTTCGAATTGTAAACGCTATCATTTTCTTAAACAACTACTTTTGAAAAGATTTAACAAAATATTCTAAAATTAGTGAAAATATTTTTCAAAAGGAGGGATGACGCTTACTTCGATTTGAAGTGTCGTTATAATAAAGACGAATAAGGAGGTACCTCAATGTATAAAATAGCTGTAGATATAGGTGGAACAAATATTAAAGTAGCAGTCATTAATGATGATTTAGAAATGATTGATTATCAAAAGATTAAAACGCCAGACAATATAAATGTACGTATAGTAGATAAAGCGTATGAATTGGTAGAAGGGTTTATTAGCCAATATCAACTTAACAATCCATTTATTGGCATTTCAAGTGCTGGCGTCGTTGATTCGGATTTAGGACAAATTATTTATACCGGTCCGACCATTCCAAATTACGACGGTACGCAATTCTTCGAGGTCTTTAAAGATTTATCGTCTGATATCGCTGTCTATAATGATGTGGATGCTGCATTATTAGGGGAACTCAAACTCCACCATTATGAAGAGGATAATATTTTTTGTTTAACTTTAGGCACTGGTATTGGGGGTGCATTTTATAATTCAACACTTGGTATATATCAAGGGTCACGTCATCGCGCCAATGAAATTGGTTATTTATTGTATCGACAAGAAGATGGTAAAACATTCGAGCAACGTGCCTCAACTTCCGCACTTAAAGCCCTAATGACGGTACATCAGTTTGAACACGGCACCGACGTACCTAAGTTATTTGATTTAGCTGAAAAGGATCATCAAGATGCCATTCACATTCTTAATCAATGGAGTCATTATGTTGCTGAAGGTATCGCACAAATTCAAATTATGTATGATCCAAGTCTCATTCTGATAGGTGGTGGTATTTCATCTCAAGGCGACACATTACTTAAATACATCGAACCTAAAATCCACCACTATCTACCTTCTGATTACGGCATTGCTAAGTTACAAACCACTCAAACAGAAAACCATGCCGCATTATTTGGTGCAATCACTCATCTATAAGGCTATAGCGTTAGACGTGGGATAGCATTCACATTGAATACTATCCCACGCCCCCTTTTTCATTCTTTCTCATCACCTAAAATAACATCCCGCGTTTGTTGATACACGTGATGCATATGCGTGTCATTAAGTAGTATGTAGCTGACTAAATCTAATAAAAAATGTGTTGCGATTTGTGAGTTAATAAATTTCGAATCATTGTTGCTGGATTGCGCAGTCGTAATTAATACTAAATCTGCATTCTTAGTGAGCGTACTACCTTCAAAGTTGGTTATCACAACCACATAGGCACCTTGTTTTTGCGCAATCTTCGCAGCTTCAATTAACTCTAACGTTTCACCACTATTTGAAATAGCGACAAACATATCTCGCGATGACAATAGCGATGCAGAAATCTTCATTTGATGTGCATCTGTCGACACAGATCCTTTAATGCCCATGCGCATCGTTCGATAATAAAATTCACTTGCCGTTAACCCTGAACTTCCTAATCCCGCGAAATTGACTTGGCGACATGTCTTCAAATTATGTGCTAAACGCTTAATCTTTTCCTCGGAAATAAATTCACCCGTTTGTTGAATAATATTTTGATGATAACGATGAATCAGTTGAACAAGTGGCGCATTTTCAACTACTTTTTCTGATTTTTCATGTTGCAAATTAAATTTCATATCTTGAAAGTTGGCATAATTCAATTTCCCACTAAATCTTGTGATTGTAGCTGGTGATGTCCCTATGGCATAGGCTAAAGAATTAATCGTTGAGAAATTTTCATCTAGTTCATGTGTTTGTATGTAGTCGATGATTTTTTTATCCATTTTCGTTAACAAATGACGGCTTCGCTGAATACGATTTTCAAATTTCATTACATCACCTCGTAATTAAGTTAGTTAAACTGTAGTATATTTGAAAATATTTTTCAAATGCGATTTATAAATTGATAAATATTTTCTTAATGTTATGATATGAATGAATAAACGAATCAATTACAATGCTATTTCTATTTACAATTTTGAAAAGACGGAGCGTGTTTAAAAATGTTACCAAACGGATTAATCGTGTCATGTCAGGCGTTACCTGACGAACCATTGCACTCATCATTTATCATGTCAAAAATGGCGCTTGCCGCTTATCAAGGTGGTGCGGTTGGTATTCGTGCTAATACGAAAGAAGATATTTTAGCGATTAGAGAAGAAGTATCATTACCGGTTATCGGAATTGTAAAACGAGATTATGAAGGTTCAAATGTATTTATTACCGCAACTTCTAAAGAGGTTGACGAATTAATCGAAAGTGGTTGCGAGGTCATTGCTTTAGATGCCACTACCCAATCGCGTCCTAAGGAGTCACTTGAGGCATTAGTTCAATACATTCGAGAGAAAGCACCTCATGTTGAAATTATGGCCGATATTTCAACAGTTGAAGAAGCCGTTAATGCAGATCAGTTAAACTTTGATTACATTGGCACAACATTACGAGGGTATACGTCTTATACAAAGGGACACATTCTCTTTGAAAATGATTTTGAATTCTTGAAAGAAGTATTGCAAAAGGTTAATGCCAAAGTGATTGCTGAAGGAAATGTCATTACCCCTGAAATGTATAAAAAGGTAAGCGATTTAGGCGTACATTGCACGGTTGTTGGCGGTGCAATCACACGTCCTAAACAAATCACTGAACGTTTTATAGAAGCTGTCCAACAGAAATAACATCTTTATTTGGAGGCATAAATCATGAAAATAACAAACTTAGTAGACAAAAAACTGGCGAGTGATTATGTTGCCATTGAACTATTGAAACTGACTAAAGACAAACCTGATGCGATATTGGGCCTTGCTACTGGTGGCACGATGACGGATGTCTATCCCCGCTTTTCAGAATTGCTATCAGCCAATCACGTTGATTTAGCAAATGTTCAAACGTTCAATTTAGATGAATATGTAGGTTTAGAACCTTCGCATGCTCAAAGTTATCATACGTATATGCATGAATTATTATTTGATCACAATGATAGTTGGAATGAAGATCACATTCATATCCCTCAAGGGCATGTTGATCATTTAGAGGAGGAAGCACGACGTTACGAAGCACGCTTGAAGCAAATAGGTCAACCAGACATTCAATTATTAGGTATTGGTGAAAATGGCCATATCGGTTTTAATGAGCCAGGCACATCCTTTGAAAGTGAAACACGTGTCGTTGATTTAACCGAATCAACGATTAATGCCAACAGTGTACATTTTGATCATATTGATGATGTACCTAAACAAGCTGTATCAATGGGATTAAATTCCATCATGCGTGCGAAACGAATTATACTCTTAGCATTTGGTGAGCGTAAACGTGATGCGATTCATCAATTATTAAACAGTGAACCAACTGAGTCATTACCTGCATCGATCTTACATCAACATCCTAATGTAGAAATCATTGTTGATGACACGATTTTCAAACAGTTATAGTATCTTATCCTAAATAACACAAAAAAAGAAAGTGGAGATTACAATCCACTTTCTTTTTTTATGAATGCTTAAATAATTTTAAAATTAAATACATAATAATGCTGATAATCGCAATAATTGAGAAAGTAATTAAGAATATTAACTCTGTTTGATGGAATTCAAACGCTAAAGTAAAATGATTAAAACTTTTGAATGTGCTATATACAATAAAATTAAGTACGATTACTGCAAGTAACGCAATAATTGATAGCCATGCTAACCAACTAAAGAAATGTTTAGCATTTGGAAATCTAAAGTCATTATTCATGTATGGACACCTCTTTTCCGTCGCTTGTGTTTCGTATCAAAACATTTACTACATATATACACTTGTATGCATATTTTTAAACGCGGAAAAGAGATAATCACAATTGAATACATTTTTTAATATTGATGTACAACGCCCGATTTGATTGTTTTGTCAATACGAATCGTATCATCTACCACTACGATATCCGCATCTTTGCCGATTGCTAAGCTACCTTTATGCGCATCGATGTTCAATGCAATCGCTTGATTCAAGCTTGTCACACGCCATAAGTTTTCTAATGAATCGTGTGTATAATGAATTAAATTATGCAAACCGTCATTCATTTTAAGAATACTACCTGCTAAGGCACCACTTGCTAGGCGGGCTTCTTTACCTTTAACGATAACGTTCTGTCCACCCAAATCATATTCCCCGTCTTCCATGCCTTTCGCACGCATAGCATCAGTAATGAGATACATATGTTCATTCCCTTTTTGCTTATATGCAATATGCACAGCAGCCGGATGTGAATGAATACCATCCACGATAATTTCAGTATTTAATTGATTATTCGTCCACGCTGCACCAAAGACACCAGGATTGCGATGTTCGAATGGTGTAGCTGCATTATATAGATGTGTGACGTGCTTAGCACCATGTTCCACCGCTTCATTCGCTTCATCAAAAGTGGCTACCGTATGCCCCATTGAGAAGATAATATCATCATGTAACTGATTAAGCGTATCATGGGCACCTTCAACTTCTGGTGCAAATGTAATAATTTTGATTTGATGATTAGCCACATCTTGAAAATGCTGAATTTTCGACGCTGATGGACGTTGCACATATTTAGGATTTTGAGCCCCAACTTTATGTTCTGAAATAAATGGTCCTTCTAAATGAATGCCACCTACTTCCGCTGCTTCTCCTTGTTGTTGATCTGCTTGATATGCCACGATATTTTTCAATGCCTTTTCAATATTGGCATCCGATTGTGTCATCGTTGTTGCTAAGAATGTAGTTGTGCCCTCTGATAACAATTGTTCCGCCAAATGTTTCAAACCATCGTAAGACGCATCCATAGCATCCTCACCATAGCCACCATGAATATGAATATCAATGAACCCAGGCAATACATTTTGACCTTTCACATCTATTTGTTCTAATTCGCCAGTATACGTTCCTTGCTGAATATCACTGATTTTGCCATCTTCTACTACAAGATATCCATTTTCAATAACTTGTTGTTCTGTGTAAATTTTACCGTTCGTAATGACATAGTTTGTCGACATGATATACCTTCTTTTCTATTGAATTCTTCAAATTTTCATCTCAATTATAGCATTTCATTAGATAGTATTTAGCCAAATTTCTCTTTTGGAAAAAGTTTTCAAAATAGCGCAGTATGACTTATGAATCGTTATATTTCATAAAATTTGAATTTTGAAAATATTTACTATTATCGGTATACTCAAAATAAATAAAATATAAAGGATGACTTAATTGAACAATGAATGACAAGCGACAGAAAAACAATTATTTAGTATACACGGTATCCGTGGCCATCATTATACTTATAACTGCAATGGCTGGCTTCTTTCCTAAAGCTTTCGGAAATCATGCACAACATATTTATGACTTTATTTCTAATTCATTTGGTTGGTTATTTTTACTTATCATATTCATTTTAGACATCTTTTTAATCTCTTTAGCAATTTCTCGTTATGGCCGTTTCAAATTAGGGCGTGATGATGAAGAACCAGAATTTTCATTCTTATCATGGTTAGGTATGTTATTTTCGGCTGGACTTGGTGTTGGTATCGTATTCTGGGGGGTTGCTGAACCACTCACACATTATCTCCATTCACCTTTTCCAAAAGACGTGCCGAATGCATCGGCAGAATCTGCTCGTGTAGCTATGGGTTATACTTTCTTCCATTGGGGCATTTCACAATGGTCTATATTCGCCATGGCGGGACTGATCGTGGCGTATTTTCAATTTCGTAAAAAGCGAGACGGATTAATTTCTACAGCAATGGAACCTGTCTTCGGACAAGCTTATAAACGTCCATTTCGAAATATCATTGATATCTTAGCAATTATAGCTACAGTCATGGGTATCGCCACTTCTATCGGTCTTGGAATTATGCAAATTAGTGGTGGTCTTAACCATGTCTTTCATGTACCCAACAATAACGTTACAAAAATAGCTATCACAGTACTCATGGTGTGTATATTCTTAGGTTCTGCGGTAACTGGATTAAATCGTGGCGTGAAATGGCTAAGCAACATCAATATTATTTTAGGTGCAATCTTATTATTATTTATGCTGATTGTTGGGGATTTAAAATTCATCTTTGAATCCTACACGCTAGCCATTGGCGATTATATCAGACATTTTGTTGAATATAGTTTGCGTATCAATCCCTATTCTGGTGATAATGCATGGATTCAACAATGGACCGTCTTTTACTGGGCATGGGTCATCTCATGGTCACCATTTATCGGTGGTTTCGTTGCTCGTGTATCTCGTGGACGTACCATTCGTGAATTTATTATGTGTGTCTTAATCGTACCGCCACTCATTTCATTTGTATGGATTGCTGGCTTTGGTGGTATGGCAGTGAAAGTTGCAATGGGTGGCGATAATATTGCGCAATTAGTTGATAAAGATTACACCATTGCATTATTTGAATTATTATCGAAATTCCCATTGGCTGATATAACGAGCATACTTGCCGTCGTCTTAATATTCTTACTCATAGTGACAAGCGCCGACTCAACGACACATATTGTTGCTGGCATGGCAACGGGAGGTAGTGAGAATCCTAAGGTTAAGCACAAAGTGATTTGGGGATTACTCATTGGTGCAATCTCGGTAGCAATGACGATTGCAGGTGGGTTAACAAGCTTACAAACTGCCTCTGTTGTAACAGGATTACCGTTCTCTATCATTCTATTATTAATGACGCTCTCAATTATGCGCGCACTCCGCAGAGAACATACGAAGCACTTCCAAATGTCTTATATCAATGATGACAAAGACTATTCTATCCCATTGGAACAACGTGAACAGCTTAATCAGTCTAATGAAAAGGAACAAGATAAGGAACAGAACAATGAAGAAGAATAACAATATGAATCTGTACTTTAATTTACTGCCTTTAATTGGACTAATCATAAGTATATTTTTATTCATACTATATTTTGTTATTTATCATGTAGATGATAATTGGGTTATTGTAAGTTTATATTGTTTATTACCACTATTTGTGAATAGTTCGATCACTTTAGCATACAAGCTTTTTAATAAATAGCGCATATACCACTCTTGTCATATGTGTAATTTTAAAATATTGTAGTAATAAGGACTTTTATCATTAAGGGGAAACAAGGGGGATTTATAATGAATTACAAACAAGCATCACCTGACGTCTTGCGCCAATTAATTCGAGATGGAGAACTTGTCGGTCACACAAGTGGTATGGCTGAGGGCTACATTCAAGCAAATGTAGTCATATTGCCATCGAAATACGCTTATGATTTTTTAAAATTTTGTTTTCGAAATCCTAAGACGTGTCCACTATTAGATGTCTCGGAAGTTGGTGCACATTCGTTTCCATATTATGGACGTAATGCAGATATACGCTCTGAAGTTCCGAAGTATCGTATTTATGAACATGGCCAGTTGATTAAAGAAGTCGATGATATCACTGACCTTTATACCGAAGATATGGTTAGCTTTCTAATTGGGTGTAGTTTCACCTTCGAACATGCCATGTTGGAAGCTGGCTTACCTGTTCGACACATTGAAGAAGGTCATAACGTCCCAATGTATCGTACTAACATCCCTGCCGAATCAAGTGGCTATTTTAAAGGTAACATTACAGTTAGTATGCGTCCGATGACTATGACTCAAGCGATTAAGGCAACAGAAATTACTTCACATTTTAAGAATGTCCATGGCACGCCAATCCATATTGGCACACCAGAAGAACTGGGTATCACGGATATTAATAAGCCTGATTATGGAGAGGCTGTCACGATCAAACCAAATGAAGTCCCTGTCTTCTGGGGGTGTGGCGTGACACCACAGTCCGTTGCGCTTGATGCCAAACCAGAGTTAATGATTACACACTCACCCGGACACATGTTTATTACAGATATTAAAGATAGCGAATTAAATGATTAAATTTAAAAAGGAGATATTCAGCTAAACGTTTTGCTGAGATATCTCCTTTTATGTATGCTTATCCAATGTGTATTAACAGTTGATACATAAGTGTCCCGGCATAGTTCCCAATGACATAACCTAATGTGCCTATAATTAATATTGGACCAACAAGCCCTTGCCATCCTTTACTAATTGCTAATGCTGCTGCCGTCGTTGGACCACCTGCTGTCGCATTACTCGCTAACAATATTTCTTCAATCTTGAAATTAAATAATTTCCCTACAATTAAACTTAAACCTAAATTGAAAATTAAAATAATCATCACAAAGACAAATAACAATGGCGCCGTCTATATAATCGTCATAAATGAAGCCGGCGTTCCGATAACGACAAAGAATATATAAATAATGAACGTCCCAATTTCTGAAGAACCGGCTAATTTATCAAAGAAATCTCCCCAAATAGCCACCGCTAATAACGTCAGTGTCGTCAATAACAAATACTGATCGCCAAAGAAAGAAACTAGTATCGTTAGTATGACATTAGACTGCGGTATCACATGTTGAATGACCTCAGATAATTTAAAACTGATTGCCACTAATGCCACAGCAATCGCTATCGAAAGTGCAATATCTAACAGTTGAATTTGCTTCGGTTTCCAATAAGATTGTTGCGTTTCTGGTGTTGACGCCGTTTGGTAATCCGTCTTGAACCATTTCTTTATAATAGGCAATGACGGTATGGCAATTAATAACATAAAGTACAGCGCCATCACACTATTATCCGCTACAACTGTAGATGAAATCATATCACTCGGTGTTTTAAATTTGGTACTTAAAGCCGCAAAGTTTACACCACCACCGATATAGCTACCTGTCATCATCGCGCCAATCTTAGCTAAGTATGGAATCCATTGATGCAGTACAATAAATCCTACTGTGGTTCCCATTAATGTCCCAACAGACGCAATTAAGAAAATATATAATAATCGACGACTTTCTTTCCAAATCTTTAAAATGTTCGAACTGAACAATAATAAAGGAATTGAAATAGGTACGGCATAATCCCACACCGTATCATACACCAGTGATTCAGTTGGAATCACTTTAAAATTAGATAATACCATCGCACCTACCAAGGCTATAATGGCTCCTGAAATCGTGCTCGCCCATTGATATTTTTGTTCTAAGACAATACTGACTGTCGCCCAAACAATAATAATTGCCCACAATATCCATGTATCATCTTTCGCGATCAACGTCCCTATAGTTAACATGATGTCATCCCCTTTCTTTGAATAACATTTTATCCCATACACATCTAAAATTCGATAGCCTATACGTTTTTTTAACTTAATATTTAATTGATAATTATTATCAATTAAATACAAAAACACTCTGTACATTACTTAAAAATAAGTCTATTCTATGTATGAAAATGTTCGAAAGTTGGAAAGAAGGTTTCGAGATGAATCACTCTGTTAAATATAAGAAATTTATATTACCCCTTGTCATCGGCATACTTATCGCTGTGCTTGCCCCCTTCAGACCCGAATCACTCAGTCTGGATGCATGGTTAATGTTTGCTATATTTGTAGGTACCATCATCGGTTGTATCACACAACCTATGCCGATTGGTGCCGTATCGATCATAGGGTTCACGCTAACCGTGTTAGTTGGCGTTATCGATACAAAGACTGCTGTTCAAGGTTTCGGTAATCCTAGTATTTGGTTGATTGCAATGGCATTCTTTATCTCTAGAGGGTTTGTTAAGACTGGACTAGGTCGACGTATCGCACTTCAGTTTGTCAGACTATTTGGTAAAAAGACACTTGGTCTGGCATACTCACTGGTCGGTGTAGATTTAATATTAGCGCCAGCAACACCTAGTAATACTGCCCGTGCTGGTGGTATTATGTTCCCAATCATTCAGTCACTATCAAAATCATTTGGTTCTGACCCGAAACAAGGCACCGAACGTAAGGTGGGCTCATTTTTAATCTTTACCGAATTTCACGGCAACCTTATTACTGCAGCCATGTTCTTAACAGCAATGGCCGGTAACCCACTCGCTCAAAATTTAGCAGAGAAAACTGCACATGTTCACGTAACTTGGATGAACTGGTTCTTAGCAGGAGTTGTACCTGGAATTGTGTCACTGATTGTCATACCTTACATTATTTATAAACTATATCCACCAACAGTGAAAGAGACACCGGATGCGAAACATTGGGCTGAAAATGAATTAGCTGATATGGGGTCAATTGATAAAGCTGAAAAATTCATGATTGGTGTATTTATTATCGCCTTACTACTTTGGGTAGTAGGTAGCTTTATTGGTGTAGACGCAACATTAACTGCATTTATTGCATTATCTTTATTGCTTATCACAGGTGTATTAGATTGGAAAGATATCTTAAATGAAACGGGTGCTTGGAATACATTAGTTTGGTTCTCAGTGCTAGTTATGATGGCAGATCAACTCAATCAATTAGGCTTTATTCCATGGTTAAGTCATACCATCGCAACAAGCTTAGGTGGACTCAGTTGGCCAGTCGTTCTTGTAATACTCATTATCTTTTACTTCTATTCACATTACCTATTTGCCAGTTCAACCGCTCACGTCAGTGCGATGTACGCTGCATTGCTTGGCGTAGCCGTTGCCGCAGGTGCACCACCATTATTCAGTGCATTAATGCTTGGCTTCTTTGGAAATTTAATGGCCTCTACAACACACTACAGTAGCGGTCCAGCACCTATCCTTTATGCCTCTGGTTACGTCACTCAGAAACGTTGGTGGTTGATGAACCTAGCATTAGGCGTTGTGTACTTTGTCATCTGGCTCGGTTTAGGTTCACTATGGATGAAATTGATAGGATTGATGTAACTGTATTAAGGAGAGAAACAGTGCATTCTGTTTCCCTCCTTTTTTGTTCTTTATTCCTTTATATTTATCTCTTCCTTAGTCAATACTATTGAACAAATAAAGACTTTTACTTACATATCTTTTCTGTTGCCAAATATTTCAATGCGTATTATAATTTATAAAAATATTATATTATAATAAAAGGAGATGATACTATGATTCCTGAAGAAAGAAGTTCATATACTTTAACTGAAGAAGAAGCTATCATATTTGCAACTGCAAAGTTTAAGCCTTTTCATAACCGACTTGAAGAAGATACACCACAACCAAATCCATTTAAAAAACTAGTAGAAAATGAAAAAGATAAACCATCAACTTTGTAATATCTTTGAACTTACTAACTATGAGATGGAAGATGAATTTCTTCTCAAACTTATCCGACGAAATATAAGTAAATTTAAAACTTCTTCAAACCCTTCTATTGCATCTTACTTGCAAGACAAAGCTCTTTCTTTAAATAAACAAAATTCAATCCGCACGTATTTAATAATTGATTCCGATACTTCAGAACTCATCGGATATTTTTGTTTAAAAATAGTCATCATAAAATTTGAAATTAATGTAAGTAAAAATATTAAAAAGAAAATTTCTTCTGATGCTATGAAAAACAATGAATTTCCATCTTTATTAATTACGAAACTCGCTAGAAACGACCAATATAAAGGTTTAGTTTCAGGGAAAACAATTTTAAAATATGCATTCTCAATAGCTTATGATATTTATAAAAAAACTGCATTGAAACATGTTTGCGTTGACTGGTACGATCATTTCAAACTAGATAAATTTTATTGTGAAGATTGTCGCTTTAAAATATTTCAATATAAAGTTACTGATAAAGGTAAACTTGTTTCGGCCTTCTATAAATTTGAGTAATCGAAAAAATTCATTTCATATGATCTCCACCAATAAGCTATATCTTTTTCTTTCTCCTCTTGCATGAAATATACAACTTGTTTATGTTTAAAATAAATGATGCTTCTTGTAATTCTTTAAAAGTAGGTGAGCAGTATGTATACACATAAAATTGGGCATGTCTTATCACCAAAATTAAAAAACATTGTTGATGTAGACGATCCTAACAAACAGTTAGGAAGCATTAAACGTTTTGAAGTATATGGCTATGAATATCTATTTATTGAGGATATGCGTCTTTTTTTCAAAGCAAGATGGCGTATTTTTGACAATAAACAACGCTTAGTATTCAAAGGGCGTCGCAAATTTCCATTTATCACTAAAAATTATATCGTTAATTATTTTGAAACGGAACCGCAAGTAACGCATGATATAACCATCCACCAAAAATTATTTCCCGAGAAAACAGATTGTCCTTATTTTTATTTTAATGATGAATGTTATACGTTACGTTATGATTTCTTTGAATGGAGTACAATTGTAAACGAAGATACTGGTAGTACAATAGCAAGTTGGAAGTTAATAAGAGAACCAAATAAGCAAGTATATTTTGAGTTATTAGATCCCACTATGGCGCAACATCAATTATTATTTTTAGGTATCTTCAATACTATTTTTGAATATTAATGATTTTATGTTTTAATGTTAAAAACCACACGTTTTTACCTTAAAATTCAAAACGTGTGGTTTATGTCTATGATTCAGTCATTATTATTTTCTTTTTCTCTAAGCTTGCCTAAATTAACTATGCCTATAGTAAGTGGTGCATATAAAAACATTAATGCATATGCCACATTAACACCCATTAGAAAATGGAATATACAGAATGCCAATATGCCTACTACAATAAGTAAAATGTTATGCCAACGTTTATCTCCAAATGATGATTGTTTAGATGACATGTTATTTCATCCTTTTCTAAATGTTCTTCTCTTCTATCGTAGCAAATTTCAAACGTATTCTAAACTACCCATCAATCTCAAATCCTAAATCTTCAATCATTTGATAGTCGAGTTCGTTTGGTTGTCCGCCTGTAATCAAATAATCACCTACAAAGATGGAATTGGCTGCTTTTAATGCGATGGCTTGGAGTGATCGTAAATTCACTTCTCGACCACCGGCAATACGAATTTCTTTAGAGGGATTAATAAGCCGAAACATCGCGATAATTCTTAAACATTTCATTGGCGATAATAAATCGAGTCCGCCGAATTTTGTTCCTTTAATTGGGTGTAGAAAATTAATTGGAATACTATCAGCATCAATTTCTCTCAACGCAAATGCCATATCGATAATATCCTCGTTCGTCTCACCCATGCCACAAATCACACCTGAACACGGCGAGATGTGATTCGCTTTCATGATTTCAACCGTACGTACACGATCTTCATATGTATGTGTCGTTACAACCTCGCTATGATAACGTTCACTTGTATTTAAATTATGATTATAGCGATCCACGCCCGCTTCTTTTAACTTCTCCGCTTGCGCTTCATTTGTTAGTCCTAAGCAGGCACAAATTTTAAGTTGTGGATGCAACGCTTTAATATCATGAACCGTCTCACAGATATGATCAACCTCTCTATTTGTAGGACCACGCCCACTCATCACGATACAGTATGTACCAATATGGTTATCTGTCGCTACTTGTGCACCTGCTTTAATTTTTTCTGGTTCCACTAAGGCGTATCGTTGTTTGTCTTTCATTTTCACAGATTGACCGCAATAACCACAGTCTTCTGAACAAATTCCACTTTTCGCATTAAGTATCATATTGAGTTTCACTTTTTTCCCGAAAAAGTGTTTCCGAATGATATATGCTTCATTTAATAATTCAAATGTATCAATCGTTTGATCTTCAAATAATGCTAACGCCTCATCCTTACTTAAAACATCTTGATTTAAAATACGTTCTGCCAAATTTAATCTCATGTTGTTAAACCCCTTACTTTAAAAAATCCCGCTAAACTCTAAATGTAAACTTTATATAATGATAAGTTTACATTAACAACGTGAAAAATTAAATATTTAGCTGGAAATTAACCAAAACAAAAGGCTGGAACGTATTAAAACATCCCAACCTATATCAACATATTCTTGTTCTATTCATCATTGTAGGGCAATGCAACAAAATCTTTTAACACATTAGATTTCTGCCTTGCGCCCTATTCTTCATCATAATTTTTCTCTAATTTACGCAGTTCATCGCGTGTTTTCTTCTGCAAACCTTCACCGTAATCCATCATTTGTACAATATCTTTAAAGGCAGCATGTGGAATGGCTAGTTCATCTAACTCATCTGGATGTATATGTAAGTCAATGGCGTCTTCACGTCCTTCTGCCAATTTGCGCACGAAATCTGGTTCTGTGACAAATGGTGAAGACATGCCAACCATATCAGCGTTACTTAAAGTATCTAGTGCCGTCTCAGGCGAATTAATACCGCCGCTTGCAATGAGTGGTATACGACCATTTAAATGTTCATATACGACTTGATTAACGCGTCGTCCATAATGTGCGCCAGGTGTACGTGTCTTATTCTGATAAATATTACGCCCCCAACTTGCGATAGCCAGGTAATGAATATTGGCGACGTCCATAACCCAATCGATATGTTGATTAAATTCATCGACGGTATAGCCTAAGTCACTACCTCTTGTTTCTTCAGGTGTTGCTCTATAGCCGAAGATGAAATCACTTGGTGCTTCATCATCAATCACTTTCTGTACTGCTTGCATGACCTCTAAGCCAAAGCGTGCTCGATTCTCTAATGAATCAACACCATACTGGTCATGACGCTGATTAGAGAATGTTGAGAAGAATGTTTGTAATAATAAACGTTGTGCGACTGAAATCTCAACACCATCAAATCCTGCTTGGATCGCACGAGATGTCGCATCTGCATATTGTTGTGTAACTTCATGAATTTTATCAACTGACATCTCTAACACGTTGTGTTTAATTGGTGAATGCAAGGTCATTGGACTGGGACCATACACTTCCCCATAATTCATAATTGCAGTATTTGAGAATCTTCCAGCATGTGCAAGTTGAATAATCGCTTTATTGCCACCTTGTTTCATCGCTTGCGCAACTTTTCTAAGTCCAGGAATACAAGCATCATCAGAGATATTAAAGCCGTATTCAAACAATTGTCCATATGGCTCAATATATGCTGCGCCAGTTACTTGCAATCCTGCTGAACTTGCGCGTCGTTTCGCATAACGTAAATCTTCTTCTGTGATATGTCCTTCTTTCGTAGATGAGTTCGTCGTCATTGGCGAAAGGACAAATCGATTGGCTAATGTAATGCCATTAGATAATGTAATGGGTTCTAGCAATGGTGCGTACTTCGACATTTTATGACATCCTCTTTCGTTCATTTTTGTATTATTTTCAAAGTATCATGCTTTATGACAATACACAATCGACTTGTTTGTGAACGATTTTTTGGCCCCTTTTCGGGAAAAGAAAATAGCAGTAGAACATTTGTGTGACGTATAAACTAAATTACTACAAAAATTCTTTAAACACGTTAAAATGGTGGTGGGTATTATAATAAGGGACTAAACAATTAAGCTTTGGAGATGAGCACCAAGTGGATTTCAATATATTAGATTATGCCATGATTGATGAAGGTAAGGATGCGACACAAGCATTACAAGATACAACAAGACTTGCTAAACGCGCTGATGAACTAGGTTATAAACGTTTCTGGTTAACGGAACATCATGATGTACCAGCGTTTGCGAGTGGTAGTCCTGAACTCTTAATGATGCATTTGTTAGGGGAAACGAAACGCATTAAATTGGGGTCTGGCGGGGTCATGTTACCGCACTATAGCCCGTTTAAAGTGGCCGAAAATTTCAAAATGTTAGAGGCACTCCACCCTGGTCGGGTTGACTTGGGTATCGGCAATAATCCAGGTACAGCGGTGGTTAAACGCGCAATGGACGAGGACAAACGTGATTATCTTGATTATGCACAAAGTATTGAAGATATTCGCCATTACTTGACGCAAGCACCAGAAGCCCAACGCGTAGGACAGGTCATTAGTCAGCCTCAGCTATCTCGTCATCCTGATATGTGGCTCTTAAGCGCAAGTCAACGTTCAGCTAAATTAGCTGCTACACAGGGCATGGGCTACACATTAGGGACATTCTTATTACCAAACCAGGATAAGATTGATGCAGCTAAAGCGTCTGTCGAAACGTATCGCGAACATTTTCAAACGACTGCGTTAAACATGTCACCCACAGTCATGTTAACCACATTTGTCATCGTTACGGATACTGAAGAAGAGGCACAAGACTTATTACATGCACTTGACGTGTGGTTATTAGGCAAACAACAATTTGCTGAGTTTGATCGCTTCCCTTCTATTGAAACAGCTAGACAATATAAATTAAGTGACCGTGATAAACGCGTTATCGCTCAACACCGTTCACGAATTCTAGCCGGAACAATAGCACAAGTGAAACCCCGCTTGGATACAATGATCCAAGAATTTAAGGCGGATGAAGTCTTAGTTGTACCACTATTACCAGGCATCGACCAACGATGTCGTACAATCGAACGCATAGCACAAGCGTATTTATAAATAAAGAAAGGATGATATGTAATGGCTAAATTAGCTAATTATTTATATGTAGAAAAAGTAGGTAACCAATATATTTATCGTATGACACCTGAATTACAAGATGATGTAGGTACTGTAGGTTATGTCGAATTTATGGGCGCAGACGATGTTAATGTTAATGATGAAATCGTCAGCATCGAAGCATCTAAAACTGTATTAGATGTGCAATCTCCACTTGCAGGTAAAATCGTTGAACGTAATACGAAAGCAGAAGATGAACCAGCTATTTTAAATTCAGAAAAACCAGAAGAAAATTGGTTAGTTAAATTAGAAAATGTAGATGAAGCAGCATACGACGCATTACCAGATCCAGATGAGGACTAAATGCAGTGAATCAACAAGAACGTTTAGCTTATCTAATTGAAGCCATGTGGAAAGAACAATATGGTGACAAACCTTTAGACTTCCCTGAGACTGACACAGAACAGTGGGAATTGTATCGAGGTTTGGCCAATGTTCGTCCACCTGAGCCTGTAAGTTCTGAGTACTTAGAGATACAAGATGCCTTTTTATCTACATTGAACAACCAACAAGACATCACACATATCAATGATTTAACACCTATTTCAGATGCGTCACTATATGTATGGCAAGGCGACATCACAACACTTGCTATTGACGGTATCGTCAACGCAGCGAACAGCCGATTTTTAGGATGTATGCAAGCGAATCATGATTGCATCGATAATATCATTCACACTAAAGCTGGTGTACAATTACGTCTTGATTGCGCTAATATTATTGCGCAACAAGGCCGTAAAGAAGGTGTGGGGAAAGCAAAGATTACCTCTGCTTATAACCTACCAGCGACATATGTTATTCATACAGTCGGGCCTCAAATTCATAAACAACCTGTGTCACAGATGAATAAAGATTTGCTCGCACGTTGTTATCGAAGTTGTCTGGCACTTGCCGATGAAAAGGGGTTAAGACACTTAGCATTCTGTTGTATTTCAACAGGTGTCTTTGGATTCCCTCAAGATGAAGCGAGTCGCATAGCAATTCAAACCACACGCGACTATTTGCATGAAACTGGCTCAAAGATGAAAGTACTCTTTAATGTATTTACAGATAAAGATTTAGCACTTTATAAGGAGGCTTTCAATGACGACAACAGATAACACGACACAGAAACAGAACTGGATTGCACTTGATAAGGCGCAACAAGCAGACGCTAATCAAACCGATATTTTAGCACAAGCGATTGATGAAGCAGATGCCATTGTTGTAGGTATAGGTGCGGGGATGTCTGCATCAGACGGCTTCACTTATATTGGTGAACGCTTTACGCAGAATTTCCCTGATTTTATCGAGAAATATAACTTCTTCGATATGCTACAAGCGAGTCTGCATCCATTTGAAAGTTGGCAGGAGTATTGGGCATTTGAAAGTCGTTTCGTGAAATTAAACTACTTAGATCAACCCGTAGGTCCTTCTTACGTGGCACTTAAACAGATGCTTCAGCAAAAGGATTATCATATCATTACGACAAATGCAGATAATGCCTTTCTCGTCGCAGATTATGATTTAGACAAAGTGTTCCATATTCAAGGAGAATACATTCTCTGGCAATGTAGCCAACACTGTCATGCACAAACGTATCGTGACGATGATGCAATTCGCGAAATGGTAGCCCAACAAGAAGACATGAAAATTCCATATGAGCTGATTCCACATTGCCCAAAATGTGATGCACCTATGGAAATTAATAAACGTAAAGCACAAGTTGGGATGGTTGAAGATGCGGACTTCCATGCACAACTAGATCGCTACAACCATTTTCTAGACACGCATAAAGATGGCAAAGTGTTATATCTTGAAATCGGTATTGGTTATACGACACCACAATTTGTGAAACATCCGTTCCAACGTATGACACGCCAAAACCCAAATGCTGTGTTTATGACATTAAACAAGAAAGCGTATCGCATCCCTAAATCAATCCAAGATAGAACGATTCATCTTACTGAAGATATTGCGTCGTTACTCATTCATGCACAAAGACAATTAACAACTTAGGAGACGAGAACATGTATTTAATAGAACCTATTCGTAATGGTAAATATATCGATGATGGCGCCGTTAACTTGGCGATGCAAGTATATGTTAATAACCACATCTTTTTAGATGAAGATATATTACTTCCATATTATTGCCAACCGAAAGTAGAAATCGGTCGCTTCCAGAATACTGCAGTAGAGATTAATCAAGATTATGTCGATGCGCATCATATTAAAGTGGTCCGCCGTGATACAGGCGGTGGCGCAGTTTACGTGGATGATGGTGCCGTCAACGTATGTTGTATTTTAGAACAAGATACATCCATATACGGAGATTTCCAACGCTTCTACCGTCCGGCCATTCAAGCACTACACAATTTAGGTGCCACTGACGTCATTCAAAGTGGTCGAAATGACCTTGCTTTAAATGACAAGAAAATTTCAGGCGCTGCGATGACATTATTAAATGATCGTATTTATGGTGGTTATTCATTATTATTAGATGTTGATTATGACGCCATGGTCAACGTGTTGAAACCAAACCGTAAGAAGATTGAATCTAAAGGTATTAAATCCGTACGTGCCCGTGTCGGTCAAATTCGTGATGCATTAGATCCTAAATATCAAGACATCACGATTCACGAATTTAAAGATCTTATGATTACGCAAATCATGGGCATTGATGACATTAAAGATGCTAAACGCTATGAATTAACTGATGAAGATTGGGCTGGCATCGATCAATTAGTCGCTGAAAAGTATGATAATTGGGAATGGAACTATGGCCGTTCACCACGATATGAATACAACCGAAATGAGCGCTTTAGTTGCGGCACAATTGATATTTCCCTATCAATTGAACATAACCGTATTGCAGCTTGTCGTATTTATGGCGATTTCTTTGGTCAAGGCAACATTCACGATGTTGAAGCACATTTAATTGGGACACGCATGGTCAAAGCAGATTTAATTGAACGTTTGAATGACATTGATTTAACCTTCTACTTTGGCAATCTTAGCGTAGAAGAATTTGTGGCATTTATATTGAGTTAATTACAGCGCACACAGTATCTTTAATAGCAATATAGCTTACATAAAGCCTAGGATTAAGCTTTAAAACTTAATCCTAGGCTTTTTTTAAAGTTCAAATGTCAAAAGCATTTGACATTAACAACAAATATGATAATCTATAAATGTAAAATACTTTTGACATTTTGAGGTGAGATCAATTATTTATATTTTACTATTCATTAGTGTTCTAATTTTCGGAATAATTTGGAGTATCATAACAAACAAATTTCTTCCTAGCGAAACAATTGATACTAAAGGCATTGATACAACTGGTTACGATGAGAGACAACGTACAATGTTTTTAGAAATATTTTCTAAAACATTTGTAGGCTTAGTTTATACCTTTTTCATCGGTATGATTTTAAAGATATTTGCCTTTTACCAAGGACGTCATACAGTTTATCCATTTAATCAATTCCAGAATTGGCCTATATATTAATAGTAGCTTTACTATTAGTAATAAATTACTTTATAGTGAAAAAGAAGTATACGCCATAGGACTGATTAATAATGAAAAATAAAATTAAAGAATATCGGAAACAAATTGGTATGTCTCAAGACACACTAAGCAAAAATGTAAATGTTTCCCGTCAGACAGTTAATGCAATCGAAAACAATAAATATGATCCAACCTTACAACTTGCATTTAAATTAGCAAAGCAATTCAATACAACTGTGGACGACTTATTTAATCCTTAAAAATGAAAAGGGTGATAATAATGTTTAAAAGACAAGATGAAATGGAACAACAACACTTTAGTATAGCGAGTAAATGGACCACCGTTTACTTTTTTATCGTATTAGCTATTTATAATTTCTATATTAAGTTTAATGAAGGAGAATTTAATGTAGTCTGGTTAATTTTGCTCATCGGTTTAGTTATATACTGGGGCATTGCCACGTATTTAAAATTTAAGACGCGAATTAAAGATTAGCATGTCAGAAATTTAAATAGTTCAACCATTACTAAAAGTCACATTTTTGCATTTCTGAATGTTACTAATAACTGTAACACATTTGGTAAACCTCATTCCCTTCACTACGTTATTTAGTGAGGGGATTTTTAATATTTACATGACCACTAAAAAACCTGAGCTTAGTATGTAAATCACATACATTAAGCCCAGGTTTAACTTATTTATTAAAATGTATTGAGTGTTATTTTATAACCATGTCAAAAGTCATTCACATAACATTACTTTTTAATTAATGTACCAATCTTACCATCTAAGGCATCTCCTAAGTCTTCAAGAGATGTGATTAATACACTACCTTCTGGATTTTTCTCGATGAATTGTAATGCTGCTTCTACTTTAGGTAACATACTGCCTTTTGCAAATTGACCGTCAGCAATGTGTTTATTCATTTCATCTACTGTTACTTCACCTAAAGCTTCTTGATTATCTTTACCATAGTTAATGTAAACATAGTCTACTGCTGTTAAGATAATTAATTGATCTGATTTTAAGTGTGCTGCTAATAAAGCACTTGTTTTATCTTTATCGATAACAGCATCGACGCCTTTGTAGTTACCTTCTTCTTTAACAACTGGGATACCGCCACCACCAGCTGCAATAACGAGTGTGCCGTGTTTAATCAATGTTTCAATGCTATCTAATTCTACAATGTTGATTGGCATTGGAGAAGGTACAACTCGACGATAACCACGTCCTGAGTCTTCTACAAATTGATAACCTTTTTCTTGCATTGTTTGATCTGCTTGTTCTTTAGTATAGAATAGACCAATTGGTTTTGTTGGATTATCGAATGCCTGGTCATCACCAGCAACTTCTACTTGTGTTACTAATGTAACAACTTGTTTATCGATACCTAATTCATGAAGTTCATTTAATAAACTTTCTTGTAGTTGATAGCCAATGTAAGCTTGACTCATTGCGCCACATTCAGGGAATGGGAACGCTGGTCCTTGGCCATTTTCAGCTGCATAATTTAATCCTAAATTAATACTGCCGACTTGTGGGCCATTACCATGACTGATTACAACTTCATAACCTTTTTGGATTAAGCTAACTAATGATTTAGCTGTTCCTTTAACTAATTCTAATTGCTCTTCAGGTGATTGTCCTAAAGCGTTACCACCTAAAGCCACTACGATTTTAGACATAGGTAGGTCTCCCTTCGATTATTCTCCTAAAGTTGCAACCATCACAGCTTTAATAGTGTGTGCTCTGTTTTCTGCTTCTTGGAAGACAACAGATTGTTCACTTTCAAAGACTTCGTCAGCAACTTCCATTTCAGTTAAGCCATATTTTTCTTGAATTTCTTTACCAATTTTAGTTTCAGTATCGTGGAATGATGGTAAGCAGTGTTCGAAGATTGCACGTGGGTTACCAGTTTTTTCCATCATTTCTTTAGTTACACGATATGGTTCTAATAATTTAATACGTTTTTCCCAAACTTCATCAGGTTCACCCATTGATACCCAAACGTCTGTGTAGATAACGTCTGAACCTTTAACACCTTCATCGATGTTATCAGTTACTAAGATTTCGCCACCATTTTTAGCTGCGATTTCTTTACAACGATTTAATAATTCATCTGTTGGATTTAATTCTTTAGGGCAAACTAAGTGGAAAGTCATTCCCATAATTGCTGCACCTTGCATTAATGCATTTGCAACGTTGTTACGTCCGTCTCCAACATATGTGAAGTTAATTTCGTGGTATGGTTTTTTCAATACTTCTTTTGCTGTTAAGAAGTCAGCAAGTACTTGAGTAGGATGATCTTCATCTGTTAAGCCGTTCCACACAGGCACACCTGAATATTTCGCTAATTCTTCAACAGTACGTTGTGAGAAGCCACGGTATTCGATTCCATCATACATACCACCTAATACACGAGCAGTATCTTTAGCAGATTCTTTTTTACCCATTTGGCTTCCAGTTGGTCCAAGATATGTCACGTGAGCGCCTTGATCATATGCTGCAGTTTCAAACGCACAACGTGTACGCGTAGAGTCTTTTTCAAAGATTAAAGCGATGTTTTTACCTTTAAGCTTTTGTTGTTCTATACCAGCGTATTTCGCTCGTTTTAAATCCTCAGATAGATTTAGTAAAAACTCAACCTCTTTTTGTGAAAAGTCTAATAGTGTTAAAAAACTTCTATTTCTTAAATTTTGCATCTTGTACAACTCCTTTGTGATATCTTTCACATGTATTGTAAGCGATAACAAAATATAATACAACACTTTTTAAATAAGTTTATAAATTATTTATGTATAATTGACAAAATGTTTACAATAACATGATTTTAGATATTTTTACATTTTATAGCGTTATAATGAAAGAGATTACTCCAATTTTTATATTTTTATTATTACACATAAAATAGTATTACTAAACTTATTTAGTAATTCGTTTCTCATTAGCGAAGCTTGTTCCATTTTTTAAATTTATATACAAATAAACCTTCTTTGTCACAATGGTACAAAGAAGGTTTATTTTGATATTATGCGTCTTTAGCGCCTCGATTAATCATGTCCTGTTTAGTAACAATTGGGTATTTCTTAAATACGAGTGAACCAATCCAACCTGCAAGTCCACCAACGATAGCCATCACTACACCGTATATAACGACTGTCATTGGATTATTAAAGCCAAACATGACAAGGAAACCTGCAATCGGTGTCGCTGTACCTGTCGCATCATTAACCATACCAGATAATGCGATAATTAGACCTGCTGCAGCACCACCGAAGAAGTTGGTTATGTAAATTGGAATTGGGTTAGCTGATACAATATCTGCTTGAGATAACGGTTCAATACTTACTGAGATTGTTGATTTACGGTCACCTAGTTTTAAACGGTGGAATAATGTTCCGTTCATAAATGCTGAACTAAATGCAGCCATTGCCCCGATTGCCATCGGTATACCTGTCAATCCAAGTAATGCGGTTAATGCCATTGAACTTAATGGCGCTGTACCAACAACTGTAATGATGCCTCCGAGAACAATCCCCATAAAGATTGGATTCGTGTCTGTACTGCTTTGAATAATGTCACCAATTTTCAAGAGTGTATTATTAACGACTGGTGTTAAGCCAGCTGCAATTAATCTTGCAAGTGGCGCAAGTATCACAACCGAACCAATTAAATCGACACCGTCTGGAACATATTTCTCTGTGTATTTCATTACGTAACCAATCAGATAACCTGCGAAGAAACCTGGTAAGAGATCCATACCACCACAGGCAGCACCAATCACTAGTGCATAGACTGGAGACACACCAATCGCAAGTGCAGTTAATCCTGCTGCAGCAACGCCACCAAGGCCTCCCGCAGCATCTCCTAACTCTTCGAGAAACTTGATACCAAAGACTTCTCCGCCTACATATTTGTTGAATGCTTCGACTAAGAACGTTGCAATCGCCGCATTTGCTAGTGCTCCCATCGCACGCATACCATTGGGCGCTTTATACGTAAATAATGTAAAAATAATAAGAACTAAAATTAAGAATAACGTACCAATAAGTAAATCCATAATATTTTTCCATCCCCTTATAGATAATAAAAAAAGAGAATATAAGTTAACTATTTTAAACCCCTAAAGTTATCTTTTATCCTCATTTAGTGACTATTTTACTAAAAAAACAAATTATATTCCACGGAATTTATTATTTTTTATGTAAAAAGCAAAATAAATACTATGCAAAATCATATATACGTAAATCGCATTTAATTGTATCGGTTTGTAATGGAAAAACTTAGAAATCGTAGGATAGCATGGTATGCTAAAAGATAATATCTTCATCTTCACTAAAATTAATATTTTTATCCTTTTTGATTGTAAAAAGAGTTTTATTTTAAATTGAATGGGTATTTATCAAAAGTAGATGCATTATTTATGTATTTGTTTTGGGAGACTAATTGCATTCGTAATATTCTTTACGTGATCAATTACATGCTCTTTTCTTTTCAATTTAGTTTGAATTACTCAAACTTCCTTAAATTATTGAGTACATTTATGAATTACTAGTAATCCCATGCCAATAAAATGTATCCTTACGTACATTTTATTAAAAACCCAATTTTTATATTTTCCCAAAACGCCAATATGGCCGTTGAAGCACTTATAGTTCTCCCAATGCTATAAGTGCTTTTGTTGTGTGAAAAAACTAAGAAAGCAGCCTAAT